>JAJZDN010000028.1 GCA_021805985.1 Planctomycetota bacterium
CTTGGAAATTTCATCGTTTCTGTCATACTGTTACCCATGGTGGCGTACTCCTAAAAAAGAACATTGAAAACACCCTTTAGGTTACGCCGCCTCTTTTCTCCCGTCCACAACTTTTAATAGTAGCCCACGGTAAAGTTGTCACATTGCCTCTTTTTATCGATCCAGCCGTACAGGCGGACCAAGGCGGCAACTCGACTTTTGAACTTAACCCCGGCTCTGGTGACTACTTTTATAACGACTGGCTTGCGGCTGGGACGCGCGATACTGATGTCGCCACCTCTTCGCATGCGGTTCTGTGGTTTGATCAAATCTACAATGGATGGGCAGCCAAACAGTTTCCGCATGATCCCGGCTCCTCCGATCCATGGGTTAACGTTGGCTATGCCGACGGGCATGTAGATTCCCAATATTACTCGATTGTCTCAAGGCTTGATGTCAAACAGCCGGTCATAAGTTTTTACTCCCTGGCGGATGGGACGACCAGTCAGGGGACCCAGGATTATGGCTTCACCACATTTTTGAGCAACGGGTGGGGTGTGCCGTGGTGGAGCAAGGGAATGCCATGAGGGGAGCACCCTCCACACCGCAGTATCAGTCAGGCGCCCGGGTCGTTGCAGCCTTTCCTAGTTTTCTTGGTATGCGAAGGATGTCTATGGGACGAATCAGTGAGGTGATGTTCGCTGCCTTGGCGGCGTTTCTGGGAACTGCAGTCGCGGTCGCTCCCGCGATCGCCGCTCCGGCTCCATACCCGAATGAGCCGCTGCCCTTCGTGAGTGCGTCCGGCACCCACTTCGTGGCTGACGGTAAGCCGCTGATTCTGCGTGGATGCAATCTGGGCTGCTGGCTGTTATTTGAGCCGTGGATGCACGCGTGGAAATATCCCGACCAGTATTCCGTGGAACAGATTTTCAAAAAGCGGTTCGGAGCCTCAGCCGAACATCATCTCATGCAGATATATCGCGCTAATTTTATCCGCAATCGGGATTTCAAACTTATTCGTAAATTCAAGTTCAACGTGGTGCGAGTCCCTTTTAATTATCAGCTTTTGGAGCATACCACACCGCCTTACGCAATGCGGCGCCACGCGTTCCACTGGCTTGATCGGGCGGTGAACCTGGCGGCAAAAAATCATATATATGCGATTTTGGATATGCACGCGGCTCCTGGCCGCCAAAGCATCGACGGCCCGACCGGCCGGATCAAGCGGGATAAACTCTGGTCCAGTAAAGTCGATCAGCAACGCACGATCAATTTGTGGCGGGCCATTGCGGCCCATTTCCATGGGAATCCTGCGGTTGCGGGTTATGATCTGCTCAATGAGCCGTATGGCAATTTTCATCAGAATATGGCACCGAAACTCCGGGCGCTGATGCCACGAATTTATCGTGCCGTGCGTGCGGTGGACCATCGCCACATTATGTTTATGCCTAATCTGCTTTCCGGTTCAGTGCGTTTCTGGGGCAGCCCCGCATCGCATGGCTGGACGCAAGTGGCCTACACCTCGCACTTTTATCCGGGACTATTCGGGGATCAGCCCGGCTTGGGAACCATGGCCTGGTTTATTTCGCGCCGTCTGCCGTCCATGGAAAGTTTTCTCAAATCAGCAAAAGTCCCCTTTTATGTCGGCGAGTTTAATGTCGTGCTGAATCAGAGCGGCGGCCCCGCGATGATGCGAAAAGATTATGACACGTTTGCCTCGAATGGTTGGGCGGCCACCATGTGGAGTTATAAACTCATTAAGCCCCAGGGCGGCGCCACAGATAATTCCTGGTATATGGTGTCCAATCGTAATAACGTGCCGAGTATTTCCGTACGACACAGCAGTGAAGCGAAAATATTGGCCTATTTCAAGTCTATGGGGACGATTCCACTGGCGATCAACAGGCCGTTGTTAGTTGCCTTGACCAGTCCCCAGCCGCCCAAGCTTGACCTGCCCGATATTGCGCCGCCGCCTGTGCTGCCAACGCAGATTCCGCATGGAATTGCATTGAAATCATGGCATCAGGCTGATATTGGGGGAGCCAAGCCGGGCGGCCAAAAGCTGACCAAGAAGTACTTGGCGGTGTATGGCAGCGGTGCGGATATTTTTAACCATCGCGACTCATTTCACTACTTGTACCATCGCATAACGGGTGAGTTCTCTCTGGCAGCGACGTTGACGCAACTATTGCCCAGCAGTCAATGGGCCAAAGCCGGACTGATGCTGCGCGCGTCCGAGCAACCCAATTCAGCGTTTGCGATGATCAACGCCATTCCCGGAAAGATGCTGGCTTGGACCTGCCGAGCCGCCAACGGTGCGGATACGAAGCAGAAAATGATTCCGATTTCCGGATTCCCCGTGCGGCTAAAGCTGGTGCGAACTGGTAACAGTGTCGCGGGTTTTTATCAGACAGGCGGCGGCAAATGGAAGAAAGCCGGTTCGCTGGTTCTGCCAACATCTACCTTCATGCAGCAGGTGGGTTTTGCGGTGTTAAGCCACAAGGCATGGGCGTACACGTGTGCACGCTTCAGCGGCATTACTTTCAGAAGATCAGGCCACGCCACCGTTAAAATCGCGGAGTACCGTGGCCGTGCAAGGTTAACTGCGATCGCCGCTGCGAAAATTGGCCCAGCGGAAAGATAACCAGTGATAAATGAAATATCGGGTGCATTTGTTGGCGCATAAATTTATCGGCGAAGAAAGGAGCGAGATAATGAAGTCACCAAGAACGTAGCGATCACGTGGTAACGAAGGGTCGTTTTCATATTTTTCGAAAACCTGTTAATTGGAGTGCTTTATGTTTAATCACAAATTGATGCTATCGGGAATGTTATTAGCCGCAGCGGCGGGGCTAGCAACACAGTCCGCCCGGGCAACGGTGTATGCGCAGGATAACGCAGGGAATTACAGCAGCGGCTGGAGTACCGGCAGCAATGGGGGCACCGGTTTTGGTGCATGGAATATAAACTTTGCCTATACCGGCCCTTCGGGAGCTGGCGGTGGCGGCGGCCAATTTATCGGCACCAATGCCGGGATCGCTTCTCCCTCCACACCGGCGTTTGACATCTACGTTTATCCCGGCTCCGGAGGCGATACGGGTCTGAATACGGATGTCACCACCGCAACACGCTCATTTAGTTCCGCGCTTGCCGCGGGGCAAACATTTACCACCGATTTAAGCCTCGATAATGGCAATACCAGTACGACTGTTGCTAATACCAACCCCAGCACGGCGGATTCTAATATGGGCTTTGCCCTGCTGGATTCATCCGGAAAAGTTTTGTTTTCCATGATCTGTTTTGGTGGCGGGGAATATTGGGCTTCCGATGGCACTAATTCCGGTGCTTATTTTGAACCTGATTCGGGCAATATTCTCTACAATTACCATCTCGATGACACTTTTGCCTTCAACTTGTTGAATTCCGCGGGAAATTACAGCCTGACGGCCGCAGGCAGTATCGGTGGCGGCAGCCCGACCACCTTTACCGGCAGTATTAATATGGCCACCGGCGGACCAACGCAGGTGCAATATATTGATAACAACGGTGGCAACGGCAGCGACGTGCAATTCAGCAGTATGTCCATCGCCAGCACACCGGTGCCGGAACCCGCGATGCTCGGGCTGGTGGCAATCGGTGCTACGGCCTTGCTGATGACCAAACGCTCCAAGCGTATCAGCAAGCAAGCTTGAACAAGTCGCGAAACTTCCCACGCGACAAATCGTGACGATTTCTATAATCGTCACGATTTTTTTTATTTATGGTGCGCCGCCGCATAAACAATAATGTTTCGCGCCAGTGCCTGTGCGGATTTTGGTGCGTACCCTTTGATACCCCAGGTATTGGTGCCCAGGAGCCTGTGGATTATTTCTGATATTCAATTTTATCGAGATAAAACGTAAAAGGCTTTCCGTCGACGGCAGCGCCGGTCCAGAAAAACCCTACCACAATGCGCTTGAGGTTCTTGCCTTTGAGGCTGATGGAATAGTGCTTCCAATGGGTGGTCAAAGTGACTTTTAATTTTCCTTTGGCGGTGTCGTGGTATTTCTTATCAGATCCGATAAGGCCAAATCCGAAGTTGACAACCTGCCCGGCCTTCTTGCTGCGTGCCCAGAAGGTGAGCTTTTTGGCACCGGTGAGATTAAAGCCTCCGGAATTATCGCCCCAGTTGTTGGCAGGATTCTGCCAGGCGATCCCGCCCCAGCCGCTGCTGGAGGTAAATTGGATTTTAAGACAATTGCTGTTTCCCTTGCGCGGGTGCGTCGTGGAACTTCCGTCGTACTTGATCGCCGAGGCAGTGCCCATCCAGCCGGCGGGAATATAGCCGGATTGCCCGTGGCCATCGCTATAAATTACCAGCGGAAGCGATACCTTGGCCCCGGCATGTTTGTCCGCAGCAAGTTTGTCTGCTGCAAGGGCCTGCCGATCAACCAGACCCAGCGTCATGATGGCGGCCAACAACGTGGTGAGCAATCCTGTTAACAGTGAAGTTCGTGTGGTACGCATTGTCATACTCCTTGTTTGTAAAGCGGGTTAATTGTTCCGTTGCAGCAGCTCCCGAGTTATTATTTTACATATTTAACATCGTCAATATAAAAAGTGAAAGGCGAACCATTGCCGCCGCCGGTCCAGTAAAAACCGGTGATCATCCTTTTAAGATTTCGACCCTTTAGATTGATCGCATATTTTTTCCAATGCGAAGTCAACGTGACCACTTGTGAGACGTGGGCCGAATCATGAAATGGCTGGTCGGAACCGATCAAGCCTGCGCCAAACGTGACGCGTTCCCCACCGGCTTTTCCTTTCGCCCAGAACGTGAGCTTAGAGGCACCGGTTAAATTTAAGCCTCCGTCGGTTTTTCCCCAATCATTGGCGGGATTTTGCCACGCGATTCCGCCCCATCCGTGGCTGGAGTTGTAGCTGATTTTAATGCAGGAATGCATCCGCTTAGGCCCGAAATTCGCGGTACTATAGCTGATATGTTTGTAATTGCCCATCCATCCGGCAGGTATATAGGGCATTGCATTGGCGTTTTTCCCCAGCAGTACCAGAGGCAGGGGCGACCGGGGAATTCGCATGGCATGGATCGGCCCGGTGACCATCAGGGGAATATTGCCCACCGCCGCGCCGTTGTGGTTGTTATATACATAACAAAATAAGCGGTAATAGCCGCCATTATCCGGCATTTTTACCACTACATGCCCGCCATTTTGCCGGATGATGGCGTGGGGATATTTTCGCGGCAAAGGCCGGGATTCGCCGCCGTTAGGCGGTGTATTGGAAATATCACGCCGCAATACCCAATGATAGGTCAACGCGCCGCCCCCTGGTTCGGACGCATCTACATGCGCCCTGATTTCCGACGTTCGCTTAATTTTATCAGGGCCTGCAAGCTTCAGACTTTTCATATCCGGGCACAAGTGTGCTGGCCAATGTCCGGTCCACAAATGTTCAAGCTGATCTACTGCCCCAAGCCGGCGGCCATCCGGCAGTACCAGGCCGAACCAGGTTGGCGTGGCCTCCACTTTCCAGCCCCAGGTAAATGCATAGGAGCCTAAACACAATCCCCTGGCTGCCATGACGCTATTACGATACGTTTTAGCATAATACAAAGCCTTCTGCGTGCTGGTCATTTCCGGCGGCAGGTGCAGATTATCCCGGCCTTCTTCCCAAACTCCCGGTGGACCAAATTCCGTCATAACATACGGCTTTACACCGCCGGCTTTGAGATACCGCTTATAAAGCGACGGGCCACCGCCGTATGAATTGATTCCGATGATATCAATATCCGGGCAATACTCATTGATTTTCTGAACCTTGTGTCCACCTATTTCCGCCACGACGGTCATGGTGGGGTGGTTGGGGTCCAGGCGGTGGCACATGCGGGCGATTTTCTCTACCGCCTGCCACAGGACTTTATGGTCATACCCATTTTCCATTTCATTGCCGATGCCCCATGCCAGCACCGCCGGGTCATGGCGATATTCGAGAACAAATTTTTTGCATTGCTCATACTGGGCCTGCACCTGGGCTTTATTTTTATAGCTGAATCCATTGCCCGGATGTGCCAGCCACATGCCTACGGTGAAAGTCATACCCAGTTGAGCCGCACGGTTTAGTTGGCTCTGAATGCCATCGGCCCCCCATGTGCGATCAGAATTTCCGCCCGCCGCTTTCAGTGCTGCCAGCGAATAACTTCCCCCCGCCCCTTTTATAAAATAGGGCTTTCCGCCCCGCAGGAGTTGCCATCCGCCGCCGGTTTTAACCAGTTGCACTTTTATCGCCGCCGCCGAGACGGAGCCGTCCACTGCTGAAAGCAACGCGACCGCAGCCAAAATGGACGCGACAGACGAAATCCGCATTCGCAGAATCCCAAGTATCCTCATGCCTGTTCCTTTACCCTTAAGATTATGGCTGCTGCGGCAGAGCCAACGCGTTGACCAATTTTTCCTCTCAAAAGCCTCTCCAATATCATGCAATGGCAACACGTAATGAAACTGTTGCATCAACTGAATTTACAAAATATATCCAGCATTGTCAATGGCCCACTCGGTGGCTTTTCGCTATTTAATAAACCGCATGTTATCCAAATAAATTGTTTTACCCGGCGGGACGCTGATAAAAACAGCGTCCCAAGCCGCGGGCCCGAAAGAGATCGGGGCATGGTGCAGGTTTCGCATTTCCGATTAACGCCTGGGAGCCTGTCCGAGTAATGGCCGGGTTGCGACAACGTGATTTTTGGCTGGTCGGGACATCGTCGCGTCGTAGAGCACCGTGGTGATAAGCCGGTGGTTGGTTGGCAACACTGGATCAACCACCGGATTAACCATCCGGTGCTCTACAAGAAACGGCGACGATGGCGTACCTGACACGGACGGTTCAGCCGCGCCGCGGGGGGAGGCCAAAAAGCACGCCGCCCTACGGGTGGGCCTGAAATGCCCCGCCTGCTTTGTTGTCGGATCTCGCAGACTCATCATTAAGAGTCGGCTCGATCCTCCGTCGCGCATACGGGACATTTCAGACCCATCGCAATCCCGGCCATTGCTCGGACAGGCTCCCGTTCTCGGGGGGCTGTGCAAAAACTGCGGCATGCAAAGCCGATTACTTTGCGGCAGGAGGTTTGGCAGCAGGGATTTGTTGACGGTTGATCGAAAGGGCGGATATTTTTTCTGTCAGGCGGGATTTGGGGACATCGGACATATCGCTAATCCAGCGGATGGATTCGTAGTGCAAAGCAAGGGCGGTTGTCAGGAGCGGGTTGCGTTTGGATTTGCTGGTGCCGACAAAAATGGTGTATTCCAAATGCCGATGCGTGAGTTGATGCGTGACGGATTCCGTCAGGCGTTTTAACTTGATGTTCAGCCCGGTGAGGTTAAAGAGTTGCTGACTGGCCGCTGCGGCGTTGCGGCGGGAAAGTTCAAACGCGGGAAATTCCCAGAGATGTTCCCAAAGGCCGCCGGCCTTGCGTTGCGCCAGCAGTTGGCCCTGCGGCGAATTAATGACGACTGCGGCCATTTCGATGTGGGGCGTGGGGGCTTTGCGTTGTTTTACCGGTAATTGGTTCTGCATGTTGCGTTGCCGGGCCATGCAAAAACTTTTCAGCGGGCAACTTTCGCAGCGCGGATGCTTTGGCGTGCAAACGGTGGCTCCCAGTTCCATCATGGCCTGATTAAAATCTCCCGGGTTGGTCTGGGGCACCAGCGCTTCGGCAATTTGCCATAGCCGCTTTTGCGTTTGCGACGTGGCAATATTGTCGCGAATCAGCAGGAGCCGCGCCAGCACGCGCATCACGTTGCCATCCAGTACCGGCACTGTTTCATGGAAGGCGATACTGGCGATGGCACCGGCGGTGTACCGGCCGATGCCGGGAAGTTTCAACATATTATCATATGTGGATGGAAAAATACCGTGATATGTTGATGCGATTATCTGAGCGGCCTGGTGCATACTTTTGGCGCGCCGGTAATAACCCAGGCCCGCCCAGATTTTCAATATTTCGTCCAGAGGCGCGGCAGCCAAGGCATGTATATCAGGAAATTGTTGTAAAAAGCGGGCGTAATAAGGTGTGACCGTGGCAACCTGCGTCTGTTGGAGCATCACTTCGGAGAGCCAAACGGCATAAGGATCGTGGGTATTTCGCCAGAGCATGGGACGTTTGTGCTGGTCAAACCACGTGCCCAGGCGTTGGTGAATGTGCTTCTGCAGGGCGGCTGGAATGCGGTCGAAACGTGTGGATTTCATTGTAAGAATTCTATCCGCACGGCAATAATGAGCAACGGCGTCTGACGGGGCGATAATTTTTGCATTCCGGGCAAGATTGGAGTTATCCACAGGGGCTTTTTGGTGACTACAACATCTGGTAGAAAAAAAAACTAATTAACACAAGTCTTGTGGATATAATGGGTTAGTGATGTGGAAAACCTGTCCGTCAATATTTAGTGATAAAAAAGATTGACACCACAAGATATGGTGCTAAAGTAGCCTATGTGAGCCTTATTGGTTTCTTAATAATCGCGAATGCGAGGTTATAGGGAAACCAAGAGGGCCGAAAATTTTGGTTGAGATGATTCAGGGGGCAGATTCCTTTCTCTTGAGTCTCAGCCGAGATTGTGGTACGCTAACAAAAACCGAACCGTTTTTGCGGTTTATTGCAGGCAGGCAACATGGCAATTCTTGCAGATTCTCAAATTGAAGCATCCATTACGATTCAGCCCTTTGAAAGGGCGATCAAGCGACCCGGAGCAGTAAGCTACGGGGTTTCCAGTTATGGCTACGATGTGCGGGTGGGGCCTAAATTCAAAATTTTCACCAATGTAAATTCGGAAGTTGTAGACCCCAAACATTTTTCGCCCCGCAGTTTTGTGGATGTCGATGGCAGTAAAGATGGCTACGTGCTGATTCCGCCCAACAGTTTCGCGTTATGTGAGACCGTGGAGTATTTTGAAATTCCACGGGATATTCTGGCGATCTGTGTGGGCAAAAGCACGTATGCCCGCTGTGGTATTATTGTCAACGTTACGCCCCTGGAGCCGGAATGGAAAGGTCGCGTCACGATTGAAATTTCCAATACCACGCCGCTGCCGGCCAAAATTTATGCCAATGAGGGAATCGCGCAAATTATATTCCTACGCGGGGAAAAAGTGTGCACTATCAGTTACGCGGACAAGCTGGGGAAATATCAGGATCAACCCGGGCTTACTTTGCCTAAAGTTGATTAACTGAACTGGGGATGGATCGAATGGTAATTCATTCGGTTCATAGGATGAACCACGCCGCCGGCCACGGAAAGCCGCGGCTTTCATGGAGTGGCCGGCGACGCCGCAGGATGGGACGTCGCCGGCAAATTTAAGCGCACGGAAGCAGGAGTTCAGGCTATGAAAATCAATCGTCGGTTTACGAAAGCAGGCGTGGATGTCTATTCCACGATCAAATTCAACCAACGCACGAGCAAAATCTCCAATGTGGACGGCTCGGTCGTTTTTGAAATGAAAGATGCGGAAATTCCCGCGGACTGGTCACAATTGGCCACGGATATCATGGTCAGCAAATACTTCCGCAAGGCTGGCATCCCGCAAACCGATGCCCAGGGCAAACCCGTGCTGGATGCCGAAGGCAAGGCGAAGCATGGCCCGGAAACATCTGTGAAACAGGTTGTGCATCGATTGGCCGGCTGCTGGACTCATTGGGGGCAGGAGTATGGCTATTTTGAATCCAAGCAGGACGCACAGGCGTTTTATGATGAGTTGGCCCACATGCTCCTGACGCAGAAGGCGGCTCCTAATTCTCCGCAGTGGTTTAACACGGGCCTGCATTATGCCTATGGCCTCACCGGCCCATCGCAGGGCCATTGGTACGTAAATCCTAAAACGCATCAACTCGAGCAATCCACCGATGCTTACACGCATCCGCAGCCGCACGCCTGTTTTATTCAGAGCGTCGGCGATGATCTGGTCAATGACGGCGGGATTATGGACCTGTGGGTGCGCGAGGCACGGCTGTTTAAATATGGGTCCGGTACCGGAAGTAATTTTTCCAAACTCCGTGGGGACAATGAATCGCTTTCGGGCGGCGGGAAATCTTCCGGCCTCATGAGCTTCCTGCGTATTGGCGATCGTGCGGCGGGGGCGATTAAATCCGGCGGCACGACGCGGCGGGCCGCAAAAATGGTGTGCCTGGATCTGGATCATCCGGATATTGAAGAATTTGTGAACTGGAAAGTCCGCGAGGAAATCAAAGTTGCCGCGATGGTCGAAGGCCTCAAGCACCTGCCCAAGGAACAGCAGGAATTAGCCAAAAATTTGAAGCTCAAACTGGATTATGATTTTAACGGCGAAGCGTATGCCACCGTTTCCGGGCAGAATTCCAATAATTCCGTGCGCGTATCAAACAAATTTATTGAGGCGGTGGAAAAAGATGCTGACTGGCAGCTCATCCGCCGCACCGATGGCAAAATCCATAAGACGCTCAAAGCCCGCAAACTCTGGCAGGAAGTGGCATTTGCCGCCTGGCGTTGTGCGGACCCCGGTGTGCAATATGATGACACCATCAACCAATGGCACACCTGTCCCCAAAGCGGCCGCATTAATGCCAGCAACCCGTGCAGCGAATATATGTTCCTGGATAATACCGCCTGCAATCTGGCTTCCATTAATCTCATGAAGTTCTTTGATGCCACTTCAGGAAAATTTGATATTGCAGGCTTTCAACATGCCTGCCGGCTCTGGACGATTGTCCTGGAAATTTCCGTGCTGATGGCGGCCTATCCCAGCCGGGAAATCGCCCGCTTGAGCTATGAATATCGCACGCTGGGACTGGGTTACGCCAACATCGGCACCATGTTGATGGTGGCCGGTATCGCGTATGACAGCCCGGCGGCCCGAGCCATCTGCGGTGCTATCACTGCGTTAATGACGGCTGAGTCTTATGCCATTTCCGCGGAAATGGCCCGCGAACACGGCCCATTTTCCGGGTTTGCCCCTAATCGGGCCTCGATGCTGCGGGTGATGCGTAACCATCGCGCCGCCGCTTATGCTACCGATCAATATGACGCATTATCTGTCAAACCTGTGGAAATCGACGCGGCGCAATTCGGCACGCATTCCACGCTTGATCCTGCACTGCTGCAGGCCTGCCGCGAAGCCTGGGATCGGGCGGTTACGCTCGGCGAAAAACATGGCTACCGCAACGCTCAAACCACGGTCATTGCCCCTACCGGAACCATCGGCCTGCTGATGGATTGCGATACCACAGGTGTGGAACCGGATTTCGCTTTGGTTAAGTTTAAGAAACTTGCCGGCGGCGGCTACTTCAAAATTGCCAATCAATCCATTGAGCCGGCGTTGCATAACATGGGCTATTCACCGGATCAAATTAAAGACATGCTAACGTATGTGATGGGAACCTTGAGCTTGCGAGGATCACCACACATCCATATCGAATCACTTAAGGCGAAGGGCTTCACGGATGAAGAACTGGCAAAAATAGAGGCATGTCTGCCTTCTGTTTTCGAGCTGGCCTTCGCCTTTTCTCCCTGGACACTTGGCGAGGCGGCCTTAACCCGCCTTGGCTTTACCTCTCAGCAATGGCAGCAGCCCAATTTCAATCTGCTGCGATCGCTGGGCTTTACCAAACGGCAGATTCGCGAAGCCAGCGATGTTATTTGTGGTTCACAAACCATCGAAGGCGCACCGCATATTAAGTCTGAACATCTGTCGGTCTTTGATTGTGCTAATCGGTGTGGTCGTAAAGGCAAACGCTTTATCCATCACATGGGGCACATCCGTATGATGGCTGCGGCGCAGCCGTTTATCAGCGGAGCCATCAGCAAAACCATCAATCTGCCCAATGAGGTGGGTATTGGTGATATCGAAGAAGCGTATCGCGAAAGCTGGCTGTTAAGCCTCAAGGCGGTGGCGCTGTACCGTGATGGCTCCAAGTTAAGCCAGCCGCTGAATTCCATGTCCGATGAGGATGCCTCGGATGATGGGGATATTGACGCTTTGAAAGTGGAAGCAGGCGTCGCCTGCACGCCGTGCGGGGATTCCAGTCCGTCTTTATTGGGGGACGGCACGGTTCCCGCAGGAACGCTGGAAACTGGTTCCACTGGCGGCTCCAAAATTGTGGAACGGATTGTTGAAAAAGTGGTGCATCGTCCCTTGCGCCGGCGGCTTCCGGACACGCGCAACAGCATCACGCATAAATTTGATATTGCCGGCCATGAAGGTTATCTCACCTGCGGCCTCTTTGATGATAACAGCCCGGGTGAAGTGTTTATCACCATGGCCAAACAGGGGAGCACGGTAGGTGGCCTGATGGATACCATCGCCACGCTGGTATCGCTTAATCTGCAATATGGTGTGCCGCTGGAGGCCATTGTCCGCAAGTTTGAACACATGCGGTTTGAGCCGGCGGGCATGACCACCAACGCGGATATTCCCATTGCCAAAAGTCCCATTGATTATCTGGTGCGCTGGCTGGGGATGCAGTTTATCGCGGGATATCGTGATGCCAATTCACCTCGGCGGCAGCAGATTCACGCCCCAGCGGCACCCGAGCCTGTTGTTGCGCCTGCCGCGACGGTTGCCAAAGCCGCTGCTCATGGTAACGGTAACGGTAACGGTAATGGCAATGGCAATGGAAAAGGCAGTGGTCACCATAATCGTCTGGAAGACGGCCCCGCGGATCTGGCCTCGTCCTCCGGGTTGCAAGCCATCGCCAATCGGGAATCGGGTGTGGCCCGTCCCGCAATAGCGCGAAGTGCCATGGAAAAGCCTTCTTCCGCCAGCGTTCTTTCCCAGCAGATGGCAACCTTGATGGGGGATGCTCCGGTTTGCAAGTGCGGCAGTATTACCGTTCGCAACGGCAGTTGCTATAAATGCCTGAACTGTGGTGATTCCCTGGGATGCTCTTAGTGCTGTCAATCCTTGAGAATTGGTGCGCATGAACAAGCGGCCGCCATTTACCACTCATCCGCTTCGCAATTGGCGATTTTGGCTGATGGCGGCAGTGATTGTCGGCATTTCCTGGCGGCTGCTTGACTATATTCTGCGCTTTCCCGTCTGGGGTGATGAAGCCTCTTTAGGCATGGACATCGTCCGGCACAATTACCTGCAATTGCTTAAGCCTCTGGGACGGGTACAGGTTTGCCCGCTCGGATTTCTCTGGGTTTCTAAATGGATGACCGCGGTCGCGGGGACCTCGGCGTTTGCTCTGCGCTTTTTCCCGCTGCTGTGTGGCATAACTGCCGTGCTGATCGCGTGGAAAATATTCCATCGTGTCGCGGGGCGAACGGTGGGGCTGCTTGCTACCGCTATGCTGGCCTGCTCCCTGGCCACCGTGCGATACAGTACTGACTTTAAGCCCTATTCAACGGATTTACTGGTTGCCATGTGCTATGTGGGCCTGGGCTTTTGGGCTTTGCGATGTCCAAAAGATTCCAAGCCCTTGATCTATTTGATCGCCTTTACACCGCTGGCGTTATGTTTTTCATTTCCCGGCATTTTCATGGCCGCTTCCGTCAGTGCGGCGCTACTGCTTAAGCAGATTAAGGATTCCAATACGACGTGCCGGTGGCTGTATGCTGGATTTAACGTCCTGACTTTAGGCGTTTTTGCCCTTTTATTTTTTGGCATCATGCGCGGGCAGATGCACCATACAAAAGCCGGCATGGATGTGTATTGGCGAAATGCTTTTCCGCCGCTGAACTGGCACATATTCGGCTGGCTGATCCAGGCGCACGTTTCCAATATGATGAGTTATCCGCTGGGGGGAAAAAAGGGCATCGCCCTGCTTATCACGCCATTGTGCATGGTTGGCGTCTGGAGATTATGGCACAAGCGGCGACGGGCAGAATTGGTATTGTTGGTTGCCCCGTTTATCCTGACATTTATTGCCGCAGTGCTTCGCGCGTATCCCTATGGAACCAGTTCACGCGTGCAGCAGCATCTGGTTCCGTCCATTATGCTTTTATCTTCCATCGGGGCGGTTACGCTCGCGGCCATGGTCCTGCGTAAACGCCATTGGCTTTCAGCATGGCGGACATTTGCGGGCGGCATCGTGGCGGCAATACTGGTGTTTGCCGTCATATGTATGGCTTTGGATATTCATCGCCCCTGGGCCGGCCCAGGCCCGCGCATGGTTCGCAATCTTACCCGCACGGTGTTCAGCGGTGCCGATAAACATACGGAAATTATCATTACGAACCACAAGCCGGAGGCCTTTGCCTCGGAAATCGCCTGGTATTTGAATAGGCAGCGCTTTGCGTATAAAACCGGGGTGCCATTAACCGCCGAAGCGCTTCAACCATCAGCCCGCCGGTTGTGGGTCATTCATTTTGGCTATAAACCCATGAAACATTTTAACCATAACGTGGTTTCCAGTTTGACCGCCGGCGGGATGCATGTGCATCTTTTAAAACAGCATGATCGGGTTATGCGGGTTGGTTTCAGCAAAAACCCGCCCATAGTCGCCCAAGCTTCTTTATTTGTCCTGGTTAAATAACAGCCTGCTCATCCTGCTTGTGGAGAAAAGAAATATGGAGAACAGAAATATGCGAAGCTACGGCAGTCGTTTATAATGGGCGCCGATGTGCATCTACAGGTCCATTACGCTCGCCACCGTGGTCCTGGCCACCGCGGGGACCAGCGCCGGTGCCGCCAACAATCGCTGGTCGCCTCCGCCGGCCACCAAAAATGTTTCCATCTCCAATGGCGGGCTTACGGTAACTTTTAATATTGCGTGGGGCGCGGTGGTGATTGGTATTGCCAATAAACATGTGGCGCACGGGCTGAATATCGTCGATAGTCATGATGTGGGCAGGGAGTTACAGGTGGATCAGTTTCTTTCTGTGAAAATTGGTGATCATCGGAAGTTGATGATCAACCCCACGCAAGCCGGAGCGGAAGGCTATCAGGGATATTATCAACATCCCAAAGGAATAGTGTTTCCGGAAAAAGGCAGTCCGGTGGTTCGCTGGTCGGCGAGGCCCCATCATTTTCATGCGGTCATCAAGCCGTGGGACTACGACACTGGCCAGCCCACCAACTGGGTCTACGTGGAGGACGTCCGTATCACTTCCCAAGGGGTCGCACAATTTCAATACACGTTCTACAACCACGGGTCCAAAACATACATAATGGGTACTGAGGTGCCCACGCTTTACTCGGATCGCACCAACGGCTTTATGTATCCCTTGACCAATCCGTATGCCCGCCAGCATGCCGCAGGATCGCACGGGAAGATTAAAAAATGGCCGGTAAAACTAGTGACCGGGGCACCGGTTTGGCCGCAACCGGCAATCATCTCAAAAGGCTGGATCGCCAATGTGGATACCCGTGCCAACCTTGGCATCTTCTATACCACGCCGGTGGGACTCGCGGAAACCTTCGGCACCTTTCCCAGGGCCGCAGTTTCCGATCAATTGCCGTTGGGTAAAACAAACGTCGCGGCGAATCTGATATCCAATCCCGGTATGATTTACTCCATAAAGTTCAGAGTTCTGGTCAACACGCCAGGGGCCGGACCCGCTCTGATTTCCCGGCAGCCGCCGGCGGTGCTGAAAATTCTGCGCAATGTTCCACCGCCGACGAAAGCCCCACACTAAAGCGTAACGGCACTATACATCCCTGCTAAAAAATTGGACGCTCAACGGGATGTATGTCGGGCAGGAAACAGAGAACTGTGATTGCAGGCCGTCATCACGGGATCACTTGCCGCAGGGCGTCGTTGCGGTCGCGCTGCGGGTGTCCCAGCTTGGCGTATTTGCCCAGCCGCTTCCGAATGATGTAATCCTGAACACTTACACTATTCCTTGCTGATAGCGGGGCGTTGGCCTAGAATTGTCACCAGCGGTTGGTATAAGTCCGATACTTTTTTGGCCTTTACGCATCGCTTGGAAGGATTTGCTTACCTATGGGTGAGAACAGGAAAGATGCCAACTGGAAGTTTTGGCGCATTGATAACAAGAAAATATTTATCTACCGGCCGGTCATTACGTTCTGGCTGAAGTTTCGCGTAGGTATGTCGGTGCTGGTGGCGATGGTCACGGCCGCGTTTGCTATGCTGCTGATATTCCGGCCGCTCTGGTTTCACCTTGCCGATCCGCACGCGGCTTATATCATTGGTCCGATCATGCTGCTGGCGGGCGTGATTCAAATGTTTCTGATGCTAAACAGTTCTCTGGGATGTATGGCGGTGGTGCAACATGACTGCATTAATGTGCGCGGCAGACGCTATTTCTGGAAGAGCATCCGGGACGTATCCGTGAAGGAAAGCTCCTTTGGCCCGAAAGGTCAACCGGCCCTGAAACTGCACGTCTCTAAACGTAAGGGTGAAAAGGTCGTGACAATTATTCCGGAAGGCATGGCGGGGCAGCAGGAACTTGACCAACTTGCCCGGCATATCAAAAAGCTTATTAAACAACTGGCCGACAAACGCGCCGGCAAACCATCGGCTGCGGAAAGTGTTTAGAACAGCACCAAAAAATTTCCCGATTTGCGATGCAATCGAGAACGGCACCGCCGGCAAAGCCGACGGCTATGTGAGGGACGGCAAGTCGGGGTTTTGGTAAGTTCTTTGGACCCGTTCCTTAATTAGAATCTCAAACCTCAAATCATTTTCCGCCGCCGGTCAGCACGCGCAGCGCGATGCGGATGGGATCATAATATTTGTCCACTACGCGTTCTTTCATGGGAATAATGGCGTTGTCGGTAATGTGAATTTCTTCGGGGCAAACTTCGGTGCAGCACTTGGTGATGTTGCACAGGCCGATGCCGCCCTCATTTTTAAGTAAGGCGGTGCGGTCCAGTGAATCCAGCGGGTGCATCTCCAGACTCGCTACACGCACTAAAAACCGCGGACCAAAAAAATTATCTTCCAAATCATGTTCACGCAGAACGTGGCAGACATTCTGACACAGAAAGCATTCAATGCACTTACGGAATTCCTGGGATCGGTCCACATCCCGCTGCTGCATCAGCCAGGTCGTGTCCGGTTTGGGTGTGAACGGGGGAATTTTCTTATTGACGGTGTAGTTCCAGGAAACATCGGTTACCAGATCCCGGATTATCGGAAAGGCCTTCATCGGTTGCACGGTAATGCTATGGTCTTCAGCGAAATCATCGAGCCGTGTTTTGCACATCAATGCCGGTTTGCCGTTGACTTCCGCGCTGCAGGAGCCGCACTTGGCCGCTTTACAGTTCCAGCGGCATGCTAAATCATGGGCCTGTTCACGCTGAATCTGATGGATGGCATCAAGCACCACCATGCCTTCCTGCACATCAACTTTATAATCCACTAGTTGACCGCCGGACTTGTCACCGCGCCATACTTTGAATAATCGCGTGCTCATTTTTTTTCCTTGGCTTTCTTTTCATCAACCAGCGGCAGAAGATCCTGCGTTTTTACCACCGGGCACGGTTCCACTTGCATGTTGTCCCCGTTTTTCCGGGAGACAATATTATGCTCACCCCAATAGTCATCATATTTGGGATAATCCAGCCGACTGTGGGCACCGCGGCTTTCTTTCCGCAGCAAGGCGGCCCGTGTAATGGCTTCGGCGCAAATCAGCATATTGCGAAGGTCTTTGCATAAATGCCAGCCAGGATTATACATCCGCTGTCCTTCATTGATGCCAACATTGACCACGCGCTTCTTAAATTCTTCGAGTTTAGCCACCGCCGAGGTCAAATCGCTTTCCTCACGGAATATGCCCACGAGACTATGGAGCATGGTTTGCAATTCGATGTGCAGCTTGTAGGGGTCCTCGGCGTTGGCGCGGCCAAAAAAGCCGGTCATTTCATTGGCGGCACCTTCTACTTGTGCGTTATCTATGCGTGCGGCCGGGGCGGCTTTCGCATATTCCGCCGCCGCTGCACCGACGCGCCGACCAAAGACGATCAAATCGGAGAGAGAATTTCCGCCCAGGCGATTGGCCCCGTGCATTCCGCCGGAGCATTCACCTGCGGCGTACAAGCCCGGCACCCGACTGGCGCCGGTTTCCGCGTCGACTTTAATACCGCCCATCGCGTAGTGGCAGGTGGGGCCGACTTCCATGGGTTCCTTGGTGATGTCCACATCGGCGAGTTCCTTGAACTGGTGGTACATGCTGGGGAGTTTTTTCTTGACGTATTCCGCGCCCCGGTGGGAAATATCCAGAAAGCAGCCACCGTGCGGTGAACCGCGACCCTCTTTGACTTCGGTGTAAATGGATCGGGCGACCACATCGCGTGTGGAAAGTTCCATACGCTTGGGGTCGTATTTTTCCATGAAGCGTTCGCCCTTGCTGTTACGCAGTATGCCCCCTTCGCCGCGCACAGCCTCCGTGACCAGTAAACCCTGTACGCCGGGCGGCCAGACCATGCCGGTGGGGTGAAACTGCACGAATTCCATATCGACAAATTCGGCCCCCGCCTCATAGCCCAGAGCGTGGCCATCGCCGGTGCCTTCCCATGAATTGGAGGTAATTTTGAAACATTTTCCCAAACCGCCGGTGGCCAGAATCACCGATTTGGCCTTAAAAACCACAAAGCGACCGGTTTCGCGCCAGTATCCGAAAGCGCCGCACACCCGGTCGCCGTCTTTAAGCAGCCGCGTGATGGTGCATTCCATATACACATCAATGCCTTGATGAATGCCCTTATCCTGTAAGGTGCGAATAAGTTCTAATCCGGTACGATCACCCACGTGGGCCAAGCGCTTGTGCGTATGGCCGCCGAAGGCTCGCTGCATGATTTTTCCCTCGGCCGTGCGGTCAAAAACCGCTCCCCATTTTTCCAGTTCATTGACCCGGTCAGGGGCTTCTTTGGCGTGAATTTCTGCCATACGCCAGTTGTTGAGATATTTGCCGCCAAAAATAGTGTCTTGGAAATGGGTGCGCCAGTTATCCTCTGACTCTACATTGGCCAGTGCCGCCGCCACGCCGCCTTCCGCCATGACGGTATGCGCTTTGCCCAGCAGAGATTTACAGATCAGGGCGGTTTTGCTTCCCATGGCCGAGCATTCAATAGCGGCCCGTAAGCCGGCCCCGCCAGCCCCGATGACAATCACATCATGCTCGTGCGTTTCGTATTTTTCGTCGTAAGTGTTAATGAATGATCCTCACATCATGCCAGATACCCATAGCGCAAAGCCGGATATACAGATCGGTAAAACCCACAGAAAACAGGCTAACCCAAGCCCATTCCATGTGTCGTAAATTCAGAATTGTTACGCCGCCCCAGAGTTTGTAACGCGTGCGCGCGGTGGCTGAGCAGCTAAAGCAATCCAGCTTACCACCTACCAAATGCCGCAACGAATTGCAGCCAAAGCTAAAGCCTGTCAAGGCGATAACATTAAACAGCATGATCAGCGTGCCCACGCCCACACCAAAGTGAAGGTGCCCGTTTTTTCCGGCAAAGAAAAATGCGCGGATGGCATCGTACCAGAGAAAAGCCACCACGATGGTTGCCAGATACCAGAAGTATCGGTGGATATTCTGCAAAATAAACGGAAAGGCTGATTCGCCCTTGTACTTTCGACCTGCCGGCTCGCCCACAGCACACGCCACCGGGGAAAGAAAAAAAGCCCGATAGTAGGATTTGCGATAGTAATAACAGGTGGCCCGGAACCCCAGTGGTATCCATAAAATCAAAAACGCATAAGAGAACGGAACGTTGATTCCCAGCAGGGAGCGAACATCAGGGGAATAGAATGGGGAGAGATAATCCGCCCCATGCACTGTGTCCAGGTAAAATTTGCCCTGCCAAGCCGCCCAGGTTGAATAAATGCCAAAGGCAACCAAGCCCAGAAAAATCAGCAGGGGAGAAAGCCACCAAGTGTCATGCCGGGATGTTGCGCCCAGCCCTTTACGATCCAGAACAGCGGTAGAATCCGACATACCTTCCCTTTTTGGGTGCCTAATATCATCGCGGCACCGGGCGAACTGAAAGTAAAGACCGCTCAAACAAGCGGCCAAACTTCAGTTTTCGGCAGTTGGTCGATTGTAGGAACCGGTGAATCGTGTGTCAATTTACTTTGTACCCCCGGAATCTTCCTCGCTGGTTGCAGCGTCGCTGCATCGGGTTAAGATTTGTCTGGTATTTTAGCTTGGAGCAATCCGATGGCATTAAAATTTTCAGGCCTTCACATTGGGATCAATCGCGCGCGGTTACGCTGCGGGATTTACCTTTTGCTGGGCGCTGCATTGTTTATTACCGGCTGCTCGCAGCAGACTCCCCCGAAGCCGCGGAAGCTCATGGCCATTCCTGCGACCTTGCAGGAAATACATGTCCTCAATGATCGTTCGGCGCTTCTGGCGAAATTGCGCCTCACCGGAACGGTGAACTTAACATTGACGGGTCGGCATGGTGGTACATCCTCTTTTCAGGCCCACGCGGTGTTGCTGGTAGATCAGAACCGGGTGCCGCATCTTTTGCTGGTCGGGACGTATCTGGGGCAGGATGCGTTTGAAATGGGGATGAACCGCCAGATTTACTGGCTTATTGATCATCAGCACAAAATTGCATACGTGGGCCGCGTGGCCCTGGCTGATCGGGTGCCGGTCGGAGTCATGCCGCTGCGGCCCCAGCGGATTTTGCAAATGCTGGGAATTACTCCGGTGATCCTTAATGATCAGACCCGGATCGCCATGTTCAATGTGCCGCATACCGGCCGCTACAACCTGCTGTTGCTGAATTCTGGCGGTGGTTCACTGGACCATATCAAGCGGGAAATTTCCATCAGTCGCTATACCGGGCAGGTGCGGGAGGTGCGATTGTATGATCGGCGAGGCCGCGTCATAGCGTATAGCGACTTAAGCGACTATCACCCGCTGGGTCAGGCGTTTGATGGTGTAGAACTTCCGACACGCATCGTTATCCACTATCTGGACGCGCGCGCGGACATGAATTTTCATGTGCAGCACGCGGTGTTACATTTTTCTGGAAAATCCGAATTTATTTTTGCTTCACCGAGCTTTCAAGGGTTGAAAGTGGCGGATATGGATAATCCTGCCAACTGGAGCATCACCCAACGTGCACCGGCTCCCACGACAGCAAAATAGCTGCCTGAAATATGCAATCCAAAACAGGCTGAAAGAAACCGCGGATAACGCGGATGACGCGGATAAACACTGAACTTCACAAAAATCTCAAGTTTCAACTTTGAAATCTCACAATCGCACCATTTAAGGCGTGAGAGCAGAAAATAGATGGTTGGCTTTAAATCGATACCGGTCCGCTTGGCTGTGCCCCCTCTGTGAACGGATAAAAGAATAAAATCTCGTAGGAACCTTGACGGTGCAGCGCCAAGGAAGCAATCCGTGGATAGAATTGTCATCTGCGACGGTTGGATATTGGGAAATCCGTCACAGTTTTTGCTGCGAGAGCGTGTATTGAATTTATTTCTGTGCAAACAAAAGTCACGCAAAGGATTGGAAATCCAAAAATGGGGTTCTGTGATGCGCACGCAGCTGACGCACGCCGGGTGGATTCTATTACGTAAAAGCGGGACTTGGAGTGGCAACTACTTATTAGGTTTGTGCCAGGAACGGCGTTGGGACGATAACTGTTACAGGGCGAGCGCTGGGCCGCCGGTGTATCTGGTGAGTTTTAGTTAGCGGAGTAACAGAATCCATGGTCAATGCCAAAGCAGCGGTAAAATATTTTGTTTTAGATACCAGTGCGTTGTTGCATAATCCCAACGCGTTATTTTCCTTTGCGGATAACGAAGTGGTTATTCCCTTTGATGTCCTGGAAGAGCTTGATAAGTTCAAAAAAGACACCAACGATGTGGGCCGCAATTCGCGTATGGTTATCCGCCATCTGGATCAACTTCGTGAGCGCGGCCACTTGGCCCAGGGCGTTAAATGGAATGGCCACAACGGCTGCATCCGCGTAGCCATGGAGCAAACCCCCGTTCCCGGCCTGAACTCGGCGGTTCCGGATAATCGGATTATTGCGGTAGCCTACCACCTTAAGGAGCAGGGCAAACCCGTTACGTTTATCAGCAAAGATATCAATGCCCGTATCAAGTCCGACGCGCTGGGAATTAACACTGCGGATTTTGAATCACAAAAGGTCGATTCCGAAACGCTTTACGCCGGCTATCGCGAATTAAAAGTTCCCGGAGCGGTCATTGATCGGCTTTATGCCGAAAAGAAGATTTCCATACAGGACCCTGTGCTGGCCGAGCTTGATCCGCCGCTATTTGCCAATGAATTTGTGCTCTTTCGTAATACCGCGGATGAACATCAGACCGGGTTGGCGCGTTATGTCAGTTCATTTCAAGCGGTTCTGCCGCTGATGCGGGCAAAAAAAGCCTGTTTCGGTATTCTCCAGCGCAATGTTCAGCAGACCATGGCCCTGGACCTGCTGCTGGATGATGACGTACAGATGGTCACGCTCATGGGCACAGCGGGAACCGGAAAAACGCTTCTGGCATTGGCTGCAGGCATGACCAAGTGCTTTAATGAACAGCGGTATGAACGGTTACTGGTTGCCCGGCCCATTATGCCGATGGGGCGGGATATCGGCTTTCTCCCCGGCACCAAAGATGAAAAGCTGGCCGCCTGGATGCAGCCCATTTTTGATAACCTGGAATTTCTGCTGCAGGATCGTCGTGTGCATAGCGCCGAATCCGCCAATGTGGAAGCCAAACTTAAGGCGTTGATCGAAAACGGCAAAGTGGTGCTCGAGGCCCTGACTTACATTCGCGGCCGCAGCATTCCGCATCAGTTTATGATCGTGGATGAGGCACAAAATCTGACGCCCCATGAAATTAAAACCATTATCAGCCGCGTGGGCGAAGGCACAAAAATTGTCCTCACCGGCGATGCCGAACAAATTGACAATCCTTACTTGGATGCCAGTTCCAACGGGCTTTCATTTACCATCGAAAAACTTAAACATTCCGAACTTGTCGGCCACGTGACGCTGGACCGCCCCGAACGCAGCAACCTGGCGAGTTTAATTGTGAAGGAATTGTGAGGGGGGGGGACGGATCGGAGGGATTAGATGTTAGAATACGGGACCGTGAAAGCGTTTTGTGCTGGAAGTTGACGCGTAGCTGGAGGCGTTACGGGTGCCAAGTTGCTTGGCATGGCTTGGCGGTTGCTGACAAACGCGGAGATTGTGGTATCAATGAAGGTGAAGCGAGTACAATTGGCCGCCGGTACAATTCTCTTCGTGGTGGAGTTGGCGTGTGCCGTGATGGCAGTGGGCTGGTTCAGGCAACTCGGGGCGGCGGGGATTGCCCGAGCGGTGCGATCCATGCGACTCCCTTACCAGCTCCCACAAGGGGATACAGTGGCCTTGGCGGGATGGCCCGCGCAGTTCCAGCGAGCGACCTTGGCGCAGGCTGCCGCTGGCTGGAAGGAATATGTACCCCGATGGCACGCCTCAATCTTCGGTCACACTGTTGTTCTACCGCGGCAAATATCCACGCTGGCATTGTGGGGGAGCCTCAAATCGCCCCGCCCATTGACGATGCGGATGGAATTCAACGGCCACGGGCAATTCGGGGCATTTCGGATTCCAATCCGCATGGAGTCCATTGGAAAGGTGCGGTCGTTGCCTGAGAAGCCTTTCGGCACGGTGCGAATACCATTGATGACCGAAAAATCAACGGACTATGGCAAGCCTTTCCCGGGCTGCTTGGCGATCACTTGGATGCACCACTTGAGGGAACATCCAGATAGCCGGCCTCGGGCGAGGATCGTGTTGGTGAAGCCCTTCCGGGTCTTCCTGCCGCGCTGGGCCAATTCGGTTTCTATTTCATGGGCAGGCCTAGGCGCAGGTGCGGTTCTCCCACCGATCGGATTCATAGCTTCATCGGAGGAGCGGCACAACGTCATTTCTGCAACTCTGATTCCGAAAGGAAGTGCCGACCGACGCGTCGCTCCGCATTTTCCGGCCGGTTCTGGCTCGCAGGCGCGGCAAGTCTTTCTTCGAAGTGGTTGCCCGCCTTGGCTAGGGTCACAGGTCGTAGCGCGCGGAGCAACGCTCTTGGGGACGCTTAACCCCGAGGATATTCTGCTTTTATCCCTCGGAATTCCACCGCTGCATGGTCCAATGCGGAACATTGGTGATCAGCGAATCGCCATGGTCTTGGCCGCCTGTGAGGAGGGCCAAGGTGTGACGGGGCGGGGTGTCCGCACTTTGTGCTACCTTCCGCACCGCGGGAAACATTTGTATTATTGCATTCGCCCCGAGATTCACGCGCAAGGAAAGAGGGTGGTAGAGGGTGATGATTTTTTTGTCTTTGGACAATCTGGGAGGCTTCAGATCGAGGGCAACATTGCCACGCCGGAAAATTCAAGGGGCTACCGGGGCTTGGGATTGATCGCGGGATCTCTGGGCTTCTTTTCCAAGGCTACTTACGCCGAAAAACGCCCCGGCACCAAGACTCGTTAATGTGGAAGTAATTCGACTCTATGTTGGGCAGGAATAATAAAAGGAGGAATTGGAATGCGTGAAGCGAAAATACCACGTGCCCTCCTTTGGCTGAACCCGCTCCCGCTGCTGACCGCAAACGCTGCATTGATCCTGCTGTTCCCGATTGCCATATGCCTGCTCGAGCAACAGGCGGGCTACGTATCCGTTCAGGCGTTGGCCTCTGGCCATTCCCACCTACAAAGTATGGTGGCAGAAGCCACGTTTTGGATTGTCGCGCTTGTGTCCTGGCCGATTTCGCTGGCCGCGCTTTTTTGTACTTGCGGCCTGGGATTCCGCGCTGCTACGGACCGGCCGTTGGCGAACTGGTGGTTTCGCATCGCCTTGTTGGAGGCCGCAGCGTGGCTGGTCCTATGGGTGAGCTTCGCGATTGCCTTCTTTCCCGCGATTGCCTGCGGCCTCCGATAACCTGCGAAGAACCGAGAAAAGGTGACGTCCGTCGATTCGATAGGCGTAAATAGTAGCCATTTGCCGTACCCAGTCGGAAACCACTGGCTTTGCCCAGAATTATACACAATGGCCTATACGCCCTGGGCTCTACTGGGTCTGTTCTCCGGCATCCAGGGTTGCGGCAAAAAGCTACTACCGGGGCGCTGGGAAGCTTCCCTCCACCGTTGTTTCTGGATGGACAGTTAACGGGCAGAACATTGGGTTAGGCGGAGCCCCGCGTTGCGGCATCCGGGCGGCATGCGCAAGCAAAGCTGGGCCGCGGTACGCCCGCTGCCATGGGGGCCGCCGCTTGGGTCGCGGACCGCTGCGGTCAACACGGCGTAAACGAAAGAAGAATTGTGCCGCCTTGAGATAAGCGTAGACGTGCCAGGCTGTTGTACCGGACAGTGGTAAAGTTAAACTTGGAGCATACAATGCGCTGCGAAAGGCGATCAAGGCCGACCCGCCAAGGGGGCCTGGGGTGGAACGATTAGCTGTGTGCGCGTTTCCCTTGATGTGAAAAAATAGGGGACTGCCAGCTGGACCTTGAGATATGAGTTGCGATTGCTTCCTTTTGGGGGACGGCATGAGCCGATCAATTTCCATTTCTTTTTGGTTTATCATCGGCTTCATTTTGGGTGCATTTCTATTGCAGGTTTTGTTCGCTTTGCTGTTCGCGGGTGCCGGATTGCCCTTTTATTACGGCGATGCCATTCTGATTGGCATTGCGGGCATAACCCTTTCTTTTTGTGCGGCCTATTTTAATGGCAAGTTCCTTTTATTTATTATTGGCTACACACTTCCGTTCGCATTATTTGCCCTATTCAATACGGTGTCATTTCTATATGTACAGAGCCTTCCGTTAAATATCAGAGTCGTTCTCTCTTGGTGGGGATTCGCCACACTTATATTTTTAATTGGGTCCGCTGGCGGTCGCGTTGGGAAATCGCTGCGTAAGCGCCGTGGTCTAAGCATTAGCGGGGCGGAGGATCGGTGAAATCCCTGGATTATCACAATCTTCATGGACCAAGGACCAAGGACCAAAAATTCGGAAGCTCCGGGGGATTGTTCATTGATTATTGACCATTGCTCCTTGGTCATTATGCGCAGCGCGTACGGCCAGGCCTCAAGCTGGCTGCTTTTCGCGCCGCTTTTTCCTGGCGTTTTTGATCCGCAGGTAAATTAGATAGACCAGAATCAATATATTGGAGATCAGCAGGCCGATGCGAAGCAGGTCCGGTTTGGCGCAAATTCCGATAATTTCCAAAGGCATCAGCAGGCATACTTCCACAATTACCAGATATTCGCCCCAGACTTTTTCCCGATACAGGCCGATGCCTTCCACCAGAAACAACAGGGCATAAATAAATGTTCCAGCGGCCAGCATTTCCAACTGTTTGGCGTGGACCAATCTGGTATGATCAATCACCCAGTCCACGTATTTGTTGTGAGGGTCCAATCGGAATTTGTCCACCCAGCGTGTGGCGATGACGGTCAAATTCGCATGACGGAAAGTAAGGGCCAGGCTGCCCGCGGTTATCATCGCTGCTGCTTTGAAAAATTTGAACAACGCAATGGTCAATAAAATTCGATTGTGGCGGCGGGGCTTTGCTTTCGCGGGGACAGGTGATTGGTCTGATGGGTTTTGACTCATGACATGATTCCTTCAGAACCCGCAATCGCTGCGGCAAGTTTCTGCGATATTAATTCTACGCCCGCCGCGTTCGGATGCACACCGTCTGCCGAGATCCAGTGCTGGCGCGGTACGCCGAGAGTTTCCTGCCGCTGGACTTCATTTCGCATATTAACGCATTCTACCCCCGCCTGGGCCACCCATTGTTCAAAGGCGTCCTGATATATTTCCCGCCACTTATGGCGCAGGGCAAAAACTTCCGGTAACGCATGGAAAAACAGTCGATTGGCGCGTTCTTCGGGAACCGTCGGCGAACTGCTGATGGTCAAATAGGTAATCAGCCGCGCCTGGGGTGCCTGTTCGCGGCACACCGTTAGAATTTGATCCCAGATATGTTTAAAATTAGCAATCCCATCTTGTTGATCATTGGCATTATTAAACGCACAGGCTTCGATGACCAGAATATCAGGCTGGCTTTGTGTCAGGGGCAGCATCCGCTGCCTTCCATGCCAGAATTCATAGAGAAGACGGTACAAAACCAATTCCGCGCGCGTGCCGCCGATGGCCCAATTGAAAATCTCGTAAACCTGCCCCGGATGCAGGGCCTGTAACGCATCAGTCAACATGCGGGGAGGCTGATGCAGGTATTCGGTCATTGAATCGCCGTACAGTAGTATTCGCATAGGCAGCTTAGGCTCCGGAGATCATCCACCACGCCGAAGCTTTCCGGCGATGACTCTATATTAGCCGTGAAATGCCGTTGACGAAACTGCTGCCATAATCAAAAACGCCAAGCCGCTGTGGTTGGGGTTAAGCATGTATGGCGATACAGTTGCCGTGCCTGAGAGCCTTAGCCGTTCGCTATTTTGTGTGGGATTATTATTGTTGTTATGTGACAACAAAACGGCGCTGCGGCAATAATAAGACAAATAGAGATGGATCCTAAAGTAGTGCGAGATTGCGCACATATAATGAAGATGTGTGAGCATAATCGGTTCGGGATTGGTGGGAGCGGAAAAATTTTGTACATCGCCTGTTAACTAGGTATATGACTCATAAAACTGGAGAATTTTTTCATTATAATACAAATTTAAGGAAGGTCGGCGTCCTAAGAACGAATATTGTAGAAATTGCCATGCCAATATGTGCGCACAAAATTGTGTTGTTGGATTAAATATAAAAAATAAAAATAGTATATTTTGTGCTTGACATGTGCGCCGCTATGTTGTACACTATTACCAGAATAAAAAATTCGGCTTTTGGGCGGTTATCAGTTCGCCATTCATTTTGAAAAAGCCGGGGCAGGTTTGTCCACAAAGGTATGCCATGGCATAGCGTTGCGGAAGAGCTTATTGAGAGTTTTTGAAACGTTTACAGTGTCCGCTTCAATTGCGATTCGGTGTGTTGCCGGAGGCGATTTAATGGAGCAAGCCTTTTTTTTAAGGAGTTAGAACTATGATTCTCAAAGCAAACGGTTCACTACTAGCGGCGGCATTATTCGGTGGAGTAATTGCGGTTGCAGGTGCGGCGCACGCTACGAGCATTGGTGTGCAGTTTCTGGATTCACCAAACGGTGAGGGGAACAATCCAATCAACGGTTCTGTAGTCGGTGCCGCCGGTTATACGCAGAGCGTTTGGAACGGAATCACCGTTGCGGATCATAACGCCAGCTCGGTCAGTCAGGCGACGTACCCTTGGACGGCAACGGGATTGGCTGTCAAGGACACCTCTGGCGGCATCAGCCCCATTACGTTCTCCTTTTCATCGGTGGGGACTCAGGCCACTACCACTTACTATGAATACCCGCAAACTCCGCCCGTGACTGCCCAGGAAAAGCTGCTCTCAGGATCCATTATTTCCTTTGGTAGCGGTGGGACCGTCGAGTTCGGGAGCGTGCCAACGGGCAGCTATACGTTGGTCGCGTATTTGGCCAGCCAGTTCGGGAACGGGCCGAACGGTACCAGCGGTGAAGTCGCCGGATTTTCTGTGAACGGTGGCACTGCGGTGCAGGCCGGTGAACAGGACGGCAAAGATTTTACGCTGGGGGGAGATGTTTTCTCTACCAGTTCCACCCCTTCAAGCAGCACCACGGTCAACTATCTGGTTTTTCAGAATGTGACACCGGATAGTAACGGAAATATCACACTGAATTTCAAAAATATAAGCGGCACTGCCGCATCGTTAGACGCTGTGCAGCTTATAGAGCCTCCGCCAGCTTCAACGCCGGAACCCGCTACATTGGGGTTGTTTCTAGCCGGCGGATTGGCGTTGGTGGTCGCGAAGCGTCGGGGGATCGCATCTGGGAATCCTTGAGCCTACTATGATGATAATCCTTGTGCCGGCGCGGCGGGGACGCCGCGCCGGCATTTCGGTGGGCCAGGATTTTCCACTCAATGTGTAAAACCTGTTTAGCTCCGGACGACGCCGTTCATCCCGCGCTGATTTTCTAAACGTCTTTGTTCACCACGGGCGGAATGTGTGCAAATGGCCGCGTCTGATGTTCTCTCCCTCCTACGACTTCGGGCTATGGCAGCCCTCCTGGCCGCCGCGGGGAGTCTTAGCGTTTATACCAGTCGCGCGGCCGCAGCGGATTACTACATTCATACGAAACGCGCAATCTTGATACACCGGCTTAAGTGAGCGAAAGGAATCATGGAAAATACACCTTCCAGGCATGACGCGGCGGACAGTCCGTCCGGCTTGAGCTTCACGGATTCTTCGTTGCGCTTGCCTGATACTTTGAAACTTCCTTCGGCGGATAAAGTTGTCACCATTCACTTCCGCACCGAAGAGCCACCAGTAGAGCCAACAGAAAAGCCACTATTGCAAAAACCGCGAACTTCTCGTATGTTTTCACCCATGTCCAAGGCACCGAACCAGACTCTTATTGCCCGGCAGCTTAATTT
The DNA here is from genome assembly GCA_021805985.1 of Planctomycetota bacterium. Taxonomy (GTDB): domain Bacteria; phylum Planctomycetota; class Phycisphaerae; order WQYP01; family WQYP01; genus JAMDCX01. The sequence goes on from JAJZDN010000028.1 coordinate 29,373, forward strand.
AGCTCCCGGTACCGTGTCGCGCGCCTTACGTCAGCAGCCCGGAATTAAATCCGAAACACGCGAGCGGGTTTTAAAACTTGCGCAAAAACTTGGTTACACCGTCCGCACGCGCGGCAAAGCGGCGGTAGAAGCGGACGCCTGTTACCTGGGGGTTCTGGTGCAATCTCCGGAAAGCAGCTGGACCCACACGCGGTATCTGGTGGGATTAAGTGAAGCGGCTGCCGCTATGAACGTTACGCTTATTGTACATCATGTATCCTTTCAAGATTGTCTTAATATTGTCCATGCGGACCGCCAGCCGCCGGCCATGCGTGACGGTCGGGTTAAAGGGCTGTGCCTGGTTCATCGCTGGCCAGAAGATGTAGCGCGGCAATTGTCGGAAAAATTTGCCTGCGTTTCCGTGGTACATTTCTACCCCGGTGCCAAAGTGGACCTTGTGGATATGGACCATCGCGGCGGTATGAATGTGCTGGCGCAGCACCTCTACGGCCTGGGCCACAGAAAAATCGGCTATTTTGGCTACTGCGGTGACATGTCATGGTCGCGTGCCCGTTATGCGGGTTACGTGGAGGCTATGACTAAACTGCGATTGGAATTAAATCCGGCGTGGGCCATTGAATTTGGTCCGGAGGTTTTTGAACAGCGCCTGGTGCCGCCGACAGCCCCGGAGGAGGCACTGCGTTTAATTAAATCAGGTGTGCGCGCCTGGATGGCCACCAATGAATGGGCCGGGCAGATGTTGGCACAAATTGTCCTCGATGCCGGCCTGCGTGTACCGGAAGATGTATCTATTACTGGTTTTGACAATACCGATACGGTCCCTCGACCGGTGGTGCAATTGACATCCGTAGGGGTATCACTTTCCGTGATCGGTACGGCCGCCATTCAGAGACTTAACCACCGTCTGGCGAACCCCGATGAGCCGCGGCAGAATATCCTGTTCGATGTTGAATTTGTTCTCGGCAACTCCACCGGACCTCTTATATAAGCACCGCCAGAACACATAACTTTTTGTGTGTTGGCAGGCCATTCGATGAGGCCCGCCCAAGGGCGGAAGATAATGGGGAATCCTGCAATCGCTTTCCGGAATACGCTTTTTTAGTCCGAGTTTTTTATCACCCGGGGCTGGTGCGGAGGATCAATGCCTGGGCCGCAAAACCCAGGCACAAAACATCCGCCGCAGGATCGCGTAAAGTCTGGCCTTGGCGATACCTGATGCGATGTCCTGTGGCTGAACGGGGGAGTGTGGCAGCCGGCGTAACGACCGATACATCATGGCCATCTGTTGCCCTTGACTTCGGGCCATCTTCATCGTGGCGGAGTTGCGGTGAAGGCGAAACGCGCCCAGTGAATCAGAGAGAACATAAAGATCGCCGATTTGCAACAGCGCGGTGTAAAAAGCCAGGTCTTGCACATAACAGTGCGGGTAGCTAAATCCGCCGCAGCGCTCAAAATCCGTCCGCCTGAACAGGCAAGTCAATGGTTCGCCGATGGGGTTTACGCCTGACCGCACGATGGTTCTTAGGGCCTTGTTGGCGTTAATTTGTCCTTGTCCACGTTTCCATCCGCGGTTTTTGATTACAACGTGTCCATCCGGATCGATGATATCGCGCCGTGCGCATACCAATGCTATGGCCCCCGCATCAGGCCCTTGAAATACCGCTGCCTGGCGTTGCAAACAATCAGGGTAGAGCAGGTCGTCGTCACACAATAATTTTACCAAAGGAGCGCGGCTCGCGCGGACTGCCGCATTCCAGTTACTGACGAACCCCTGATTGCTTGAATTCTGCTGCACCCGAATGCGCGGGTCATGAAAAGAACGAACAATATCGATGGTTCCGTCGGTCGAGCAGTCATCTACCACAATTAATTCAAAATCCGTGAATGTCTGAGCGAGAACCGACGAGATCGCTGCCCCGATAAAATCGCGACCATTAAAGGCAGGAATGCACACGGAAATCAACGGATCCAGGTGACCCGTATGGGAAATATCATGGGTCATAAGGCTCCGGGGCAAAGCCCAGCTTTTCCGAGAGAACATAAAGCGGACGTCCCTTGGTCTGGTTGAATATCCGCCCGATGTATTCTCCCAGCATACCGACACATAAAAGCTGTATCCCGCCGATGAAAAGAATGGCCACCATCAGCGACGTCCAGCCCCAGGGGGCCGCGGTTTGGGGCGAAAACACATGTGCCGCAATGACCCACAACATAAGTCCCAGCGCTACAAATGTTGTCATGATCCCAAGAATTGAAGCGACGCGGAGGGGGCGATTGGAAAATCCGGTAATGCCATCGAGCGCCAGTCGTATCAGCCGTCGTATGGAATATTTGCTGCGCCCGGCAAAACGACCGGGACGATCGTATTCAATGGAGGACTGGCGAAAACCCACCCATGCGATCAAGCCGCGAAGGTAGCGGTTTTCTTCGCGCAATTCCTTGAGCGCGGAGATGACCTGCGCATCAAGTAAGCGGAAATCTCCGGCGTTGGGTGGGATATAGGTATCCGTAAGAAGCTGGGAAATCTGATAAAAAAGGCGGATGCAGAAGGTGCGCAGGAAAAACTCTCCTTCACGTCGCCGACGTGTGGCATACACAACCTGATTTCCTTGCCGCCAGCATGCCAGCATCTCGGGAATTATTTCCGGTGGATCCTGCAGATCGGCGTCCAGCACGATTGCCGCACGACCCATGCAATAGTCCAGGCCGGCGGTAATGGCTTTCTGATGTCCAAAATTTCGTGACAGAAATAGCACTTTAACATGCGAGTCGGCCTTCGCGATTTCGCGTAATAGTTCCGGTGTGCGGTCGGTTGAGCCGTCATTAATAAAGATCAGTTCGTAGCTGGAAATCGTTGCCGGCCCATTAAGTACCGCGGTAACCCGGCGGTATAATTCCGGCAGCGATTCCTGCTCGCAATACACGGGAATAACGATGGACAGTTCGCAATTTCCGCTGGGCATCAGACATAACCTCTCTTGCTGGGCGAATCGTCGCTGGTGGTATCTTACCCGGACCCCGCGCGTAGTACATGCCCTCGTGGCCACCCTTGTGGTCATCATGCATTACGTCGTTGTGGGTCGTTGGGTATGGCGATAGCGGGGCGACGCGGATAGTATATCGCCGTAGCGTATTGAGCATCAGGTCCTAATACTCGGATACGCACCGGGCGGATGCAGGACGCGTTGAGACGGCGATGAATCGGAATAGATTGACCAGTACGAACGAACTAGCCGCTTGCCAGCACTTTATCCAGCGGGCTCGCCAGAGACTGCATAATTTATCCAACCGCCGGGGACCGGCACCCTGCAGCGCCGGGCTACTAATGCTGGCGATTGTTACATTGATTGGGGCGTTGCAGGTCGCATACGGTGACTATGATCCGGTCGCCGTTGGATGGCTGGCCGTGACCTGTTTGGTCACGGCCTGGATGTTACTCCAGATATTCGCCAAGCCGTGGTTTCTCCTTCTGTGCTTGATGGCCTTGGCTGCGGGGTTGCTAGGGCCTTTCAAATGGAACCAATCTTTTTACCAATCGCGGGTCGCATCGCCCCACGCGTGGTGGCTATGGGGACCCATCGCAATCATTCCTGTCTTCGGCATGGGACTGCTCCGCTGGGGAAACATAGGGCGGAAATGGCCGCAGCAAGTGGGCCTGTTAGCGATGATAGGCACCAACCTAATACTTTTGTCCATCACACACTTAGGCTTTTTAGATTGTATAACAACGGCATGGCCTGGTAATGAATCATGGATCGCTCTGGGATTGAGTTGTATAGCGATGCTGGCGGTGGGGCTGGCGTTTTCGCGTCTGGCGATCCGACAGGTATTGTTCCTGATTATCCTGATAGTGCAATTTTATCTGGGAATCTGGATGCTTCATTTGGCACCGCAGCCGCATATTGACACTTGGCTGTGGGGGCAAAAGGCTGCGGTTGCATTACTGCATGGTCATAATCCGTATACCATCACCATTCCGGATATATACCCTCCCAATGCCGGTAATTATCCACCCGATCTCATCCGGCATGGCCGGGTGATGGCCGGTTATGTGTATCCGCCGCTATCTTTACTGACCAGCACTGCAGGCTATCTGTTCGGGGGTGATTTTCGATACGCGGAATTGGCCATGCTCTCCGTTTCCGCACTATTGCTGGCACTTATGACGGACATGTCGCGTGAGGGGCTGCTGGGAGCAGTCATGATTTTATTTCTGCCGCAGGCATTTTTTGTCATTACCCAGGGATGGATAGAGCCATGCGTATTATTAAATTTTATGATTTTGCTTGCTTTGGCATACCGCAAGCCAGGGTGGCTGGGGGTGGGATTTGGGCTATTTCTGGTAAGCAAGCAGTATGTATTTTTGTCGGCACCCTTGGTGATCATGTTGTGGCCTCGGCCCGTTAGCAGGTCCTTCATGATTCGATTTTGCATTCAAGCATTCGTTATTGGCTGCATAATTAATCTCCCTTTTCTTCTGTGGAATCCACACGCCATGCTCAATTCCATTGTGCCGCGGCATATGTACAGCTTCCTAGCCTTGAGTCTAGCCAGTGGGTGGGCGCACCAGACTGGCCACTGGCCGCCGGCATGGCTGTGGTGGGGTTCTGTGGGGCTGATTAATGTTTTGTGCCTCCTCCGATTGCCTCGGCGGCCATGGGCTTTCGCCTTTGGAACCGGCACTGTGTATCTGACTTTTTTCGCGGGTGCCAGTGAAGCATTTTATAATTATTATTTTTTGATTATTTGTCTTTTCTGCGTGGCATTGACGCTGTTGCTCCATGAGCAGAATGCGACTGAACCCCCGATTTAATGAGGTAGAGTTCAACCCCGTTTGTCGTGATCGGATGCACGTGTAGACAAGACAATAGCCATTGAAAGCTTCCGGCATTGGACGCGGAGATGATTACGGCCCCAATATGGGCATGGCGGATAAACGGCCACACCTGTTTTGCTAACTGCGGTGTTTGGCCGCCGGACATGCAGGCTTCCATGACCGGGTTATGCGCCATCCGGGGGGGCGGCGGTCCAAGGTATCCGCCAGCAATACGAAAATAAAACTTGCTTTCCGCTTGCCACAGAATACTTTTGCCGCCAGCGATAATCGGCAACACCAGCACATTTTCGTTACGCCGAAGGAAGTGTTTGTACACTCCTTTCACAAAAAATACCGGAATTGGGGGATCGATGCTCCATAATCGCATCAGGCTGAAGTTGGGCAGCAGAAAGATCGTGCATGCGACCGCCAGACCCAGTTTTAATCTCCAGTTGGTGGGAGCATCCGCCAGCCAAACCGCGGCCATGACCGCTGTGGCCAGCGATACATACAAAGTCAATCGTATCGGTAGTGCATCTTGGACCAATGGGATTCGATTCAATCCCCACCATGGCAACGGGATCGGAAGTGGATGTTTGCAAATAGTAAGCCAAGGCCCCAAGCTTAAGAGCATAAGAATTCCCGCACTATACAAAAGAAGTTGCCCCAGGCTTGTATGGCGATAATTTTTGCAAAAAAGGACCCACATGACCAAGAGCGGCAATCCGATATAGGCTCCTTGTTCCAACATGTCGCCCGGGAATGGCCCCAGCCACAGCTGCAATATTCCGCCGTCCAGCCACGTGGTGCGCGCCGGGACCAGAAGATTTGCCAAAGCGCTGCTAAACATGCGCGCCGAGTAAATGGACCCATGCGGGCGGTCGGGGCCAAATAGCATAAGCCAGAGGTATGGGGATACCATCACAACGACCGCAGTAATGGTCAATAAGGCTAGCCATCCTAATCGCAAAAGTCTGCGCCTGGACAGTGGATCTCGGCAAACGCCAAATGCGAGGCTGGCCACCATGACACTGGCTAAAATAGTCGTCATGAATACTTCCACGGAGGTTCCGAAGAGAAATAAAAGAGCGGCCGCCGCAGCCGTAACAAATCCCCGATCGCCCAGCTTCCGCCGATACCAGCGCAACGCCAGCCATGCCAACATTGGTACCGGCCAAGTGACAAACAAGTTGACATGTCCGCAGAGCTGTCCCAATTCATAGGATGAAAATCCAAAAAGCCAACCACCAAATAAAGCCGGAAAAAATGTTCCGGTTAGCTCTCGGCACAAAAGGTAGGCCATCCATGCGCCCAATGCGGGTGCAGTCAGGGCGATAAGATTGTAAGTGACAAAAGGTCCCCAGATCGCAGTAATGGGCCAACATAAAATTGCCAGGGCCGGAGTACACGTGGTCCACGTAAGATTTAGTCCCCTGGGTGCCCAGATGGCCGGTGAGATAAAGGGATTTAATCCGTGAGTCAAAGCATAGGGGAACCATTTGAAAAACCATATCCATTGCAGCGGATCTTTGGTTGCTCCGATAAGTCGGTGGGTGATATCAAAGTGCAGGGGAATCAGAAAAATAGCATTATATAGCAGGTATAATCCCAGCGCGACCCCAGCTAACAGATGGGACTCGGTACGGTTACTTGCAGAATTGGGAAGATTGTTATCCAAAATTACACCCGGACGCGTTGAACGAATCATCATGGAATGTGCACGCCGAAGATACCTGGAAGTCGCCGATGCGATGGCGTATTTTCACCGAAAGAAAAGATGTATATGTATGCATAATTTCGCCTTCTCCTTATTTCCCGCCAGAGAGTAATTCGATGGCGTGATCTTTCACGATAAGCCTTTTGGGATCGAAACGGTAAAGAATGATACCACCGATTCTGGTAGGTTGGATATGGAGGGGTTTAAGCAGGGCGGCGCATGTGGAGGCTTGTTGTTGATCTACAATTATCGCTTCAATGTCGTGCCGTGAAATGAACGCTGCGAGTTGCTGCGGGTAATCAGGACCGCCCCATTTGCGATGAAAGTCCGTGGGAATTGTCATATTGGAATAGGGATGCACGGCCAGGGCTTGCCCCAACCAGCCGCCCGTCAGGTTGAAATAGAAATTTGTTTCCCCTTGCCAGAACGTGGCATGTCCGTAAAGGCTGGAGGGGAGAATAATTACATTTTCGCCGCGTTGCAGATAGTGTTTATAAATCCCACTGGAAAAGAAGGGAGGGTTCTCTGGTTTGGTGGCCCAATAACCTCCAGCATAATTGGGCACCAAGAATAAAACGGTTAATCCTGCCAGTCCTAGCCTAACGCTTTGGCGGAATTGGGAGAAAGATAACCATCGGGCCGTCATCACCGCTACGGCGAGAAAGGAATAAACAATTAAGCGTTCTGGCACGATATTATTCAACAGCGGCAGGTGACTCCAAAGCGCCCATGGCATGGGTATCAATAGACTTTTGTTAAATAATTGCAGGTATGGCCCCATACTGAACAGCAGGGCCACGCCGCCGCCAAACAAAATTATTTTGCCTGCGGCGGTTGTTCGGAACTCGCGCCAATAAAGACCAATCATGATCAATAGTGGTAACCCGAAGTAGGCACCTTGCTGCCACAAAAATCCGGCAAACCACTCGGAAATGGATTCAAATCGCGGGCCGCCGAACCATGTAATAGGAGTGGGCAAAATCAGATTGGCCAGATCCGTGGAAGAAAGATGCGGAGAAAAAAGACTGCCCTGCGGACGGGTGGGATCTTTTAACATGAACCAGAGATAAGGTGCTACCACGAGGCTGCACAAAGCTATCGCGGCTAGTGATTCCTTCATCAGCCTGATGATGGATACCTTGCGGTCCAGGTGGACGGCCCACGTGGCAACCAACAAGGTCAAAACACTGAAAATTACGGTGGACGCAAACACTTCCACCGAGATACCAAATAAAATGGTCAGCAACAGTACCGTGATCAATATAAATATATTTGTGGAAAGCCTGCCTCGGGCTCGCCAAAGAGCCACAAGAACCAGCGCCGGTATAGGCCACGTGGTAAACAAATTTGGCCAACTTGTGAGTTGCGCCATTTCAAAAGGTGAAAACCCGAATATCCAGCCGCCAATCAGAGAGGGCCAGAATTGCCCCGTTGTTTCCCGGCACAGGAGATAGGCACACCACGCGGCGAGCACAGGCCCCGCAAGGGCGGCAATATTGTAAGTGACAAACGGACCCCACAGTAAGGTAATCGGTGCCAGCGCCAGGGCTATCGTGGGAGTAGAAGTAGCCCAGGTTAGATTTACCCCCTTTGGTGCCCACACCACGTGGGAGTGCAACGGATTTAGCCCGTGGAGTAGCGCATAGGGCCACCAGCGATAGAACCATATCCAGAGGCGAGGATCCGTGTTGCGCACTGCGATAAGACGATCGGTGATATGGAAGGCGATGGCGGTTAGAAACGGCAGTACGCAGAGCGCGTAAATAAATAAAGCCGCCAATGCCGCCAAAACATCATGGCCTCTGGATTTCTCCACCAAGCTGGAGGCGTTGACACCGGAGGGGGCATTCGCAGCGTCACGTTGCATACAATTTCATCCGTCAAGTCGCCGTTTGTGCTGGCAATCGTAAGCCATTGTCGCAAAATCCTCAATTGAGTGGCGCGGTCTTCGTGACGCGGTCCGCGAGGACAGCAGGCGGCAGGAATGAATCTCTGCCAGTTTCACCACTTTGCGTTAATTGGTGGTACAATGCCCGCATGGCTGAAAGTATTTCTAATGTTCCAGGTTTGGCGCTGGGTGGCGGTGTGTGGGTGGACCGACAGCGGTTGCAGTTCGGCTTTTCGCGCTCCAGCGGCCCGGGCGGTCAAAATGTCAACAAAGTCAATACCAAAACCGATTTACGCGTGCACCCTGATGATCTGCATGGATTGAATGTCAAAGCCAGATTGCGACTCATTCAAGCTGTGGGGCGCCGGGTCGATGCCGCCGGTGCTATTGTGCTGGTAAGCTCCAATCAACGCACTCAAGAAGCCAATCGCCGCGCGTGCGTGGAAAAACTGAAAACATTGGTATCAGAAGCGATGGTGGAACCTAAGAAACGTCGCAAAACACGCCCCACCAAAGCCAGCAAAACCCGCCGCCTGGACTCCAAACGCGTGCGCTCCGATGTAAAACGCACCCGCCGCGTCCCGGCGGAATAAATTTATACCGATTTTTCCGTTTGGCCTGTTTCGTAAAGCAATGCCTTGTGCTCGCGTTCATGCAAATTGGCGAATCTCTTTTTCAGATCTTCCATTCCGGGTTTATACTGCGGAAACTTCACGCATATTTGCGCCAGTAATTCAATCTCGGCGGCAAAATCCGCCAGGTGAATGGTCTCGCAGGCAATCAGGGGGCCGGCAGTTGGGCAGGCAGGCCCGGCGCCTGTTGCAGGAGTGTCCAGCATATTGTGATAATTCCCCAACGCCAGGCACACCGCGCCGGTTTCATAACCGAACGCATGAAACACTGTGGAATCACAGGTGCCGCCGTCCATTAAGGCTCGTTGATAGCGGAATTCCGAATCCTCATCGGCCAAGCCCCCAGCGGTCATGGCCATGAAGCGCGTCAACGCGGGGCTGAAGGTGCTGGTGCGGTCTCCCACACGAATGACCGGTCCGGCTCCCTGAATTGCCTGGGCCGTGGCCCGGCTGGTTTCCAGCCCAATGATGGCGCAGTTGCGGGGAATTAGGCGCTGCTGCGCCGCTACGATGGCCCCGGCAAATCCCACTTCCTCAGCGCGTGTCAGCAGGACCGTCACATTGCATTTGGCTTTAAGTTCCAGCAATCGTTCCAGCACACATAGGCAGGCTGCCACGCCCGCCAGATCATCGCACGCCCGCGCCATGAACAGGCCATCAATTTCCCCCGCGTTGGGTAAATTCCACGTGCCAATAGTCCCTTTGGGAATTTTCATGCCGCATGGGGCCAATAGTACGCGCATGGGATGTGTTTTTTTTGCGGGTGTCACCTGCAACACCTTGGTTAATACGGGCTGGGGTAATTCTCCGGCAATACCGTTGGCGGGCCATAATGCCACCGATGCATCGATAAAGCAGGATGGCTTCACGCCGCCTCTGAAAATCGTATTTATTGTTCCGTCCCGTGCCCTCCCGGTGACAATAAAACCGGGATGGTCCAGATGAGCCTCCAGTACCAGGGTGCGGGTCCCCTTGGGGCCGGCGCGATAATCCAAATGAATATTTCCCGCCACATCTTCACGCCAGCGGAGCGCTTTGGATCGCCGCGCCGTGCTGTGCCATTGCCTGATGGCCGCCGTCACCAGGTGTTCGCGAAACGGTGCGGTGGGGGTGTCGCATAGAACGGATAAAATCTGATAAAACTCGTCGCGAAGTTTCAATGTATCGCTCCCTTATTGCCGTTTGATCAGCGGTTTGGAGGAATCGTCGGGAACGCCATCCGGGGCGTCGGGGTATATTTCATTAAGGCCTTGTCCATCTACGCTTCGCCGCAGTAGCAGATAGAGGATTGTGTTGCCAGCAAAATAATAACTTATCACGTAGGCCCCCAGCAGCGTTACCGCCAGAAACAACCAGAAGTAAAGAAATATCGCCCCGATCGTTTCCGACCAGTTCATGGCCCACCAGTTAATTGGCGCAATTAATTCGCCAAAATGGGGCGGCTGCCACATGGCGTCAAGTTTCCCGCCGCCCGTGTTCCAGCCATGCACCATGCCAAATAACGTCATGCCCCAACCCACAAATATATGCACACCCGCCAGCAGCACATACATTGCGAAGGTTAAAAACAGATACGTCGCGGCGCCGTATGCCAGCAGCAACAGGGTGTAAAACAACATCCGCCATGGCCGGGCGTACACATAACTGAAACTGCGGCTTATGGCGTCAAAGGAATCCGACCCTTCCACCGCCAGCGTAGGATAAATTAAATTCAGCCCGCCAATGATTCCCAGCACCATCAGCATGATCATGAAACCGAGAATCAGAAACACAACAAATATCGCGCCGATAAAAATTTCCCCCAGAAAGGGTATCGCACCGACGAATGATAAAAGAGTTAATACCAAGCCCGTTCCCAAAATGGTGATAAATGGCAGGAGTGGCGCTTTAATAAATGACCCCAGATGGGAAATTGTAAACGCGATGTTGGCGGAAAAAGTTGGACGGCGGCCTGAAAATTCCAAGGCGGTCTGCCGGCATATCATCGCTCCGGCCAGAGCCGCAGCCATCACGCTCACGCCTACCAGCAGCAGCAAGCTCAAGAGATACAACAATCGCCGAAGAAGTAACCCCATACCCTGCGCGGTCCCAATGGCCCGAACCGGAGCTGCCCCAGATATCAGCCATGTGGGGGCGGTGATGAACATATTGGCCAGGCAACCGACGATTGAATTATTTTCCCACAGCCCATGGTGCCCGACGGGCAGAATCCCCGTTCCCACCTGTACTACCGCCTGCTGAGGTTCCCGGTTTGCTCCCCGCATCGGAGCCAGACGGAGCATGGCTGCGGTATTACTCACCAGCAGGCCATATTCTCTGATTTCATACCGCATTAACGCAGAAAAAACGCCGCGCCCAACCATCGACTTTAAATTGCGCATGCGGTTAAGCAACTTCAGCGTCGCCTGACGCCGGGCTTGATTCTTTATTGCCGCGTTTGCTCCCGCTTGTGACGCGGCATGAACCGCGTGCGTAAACTTCTGCTCGTAAATCACTTTTATTCGTTGATAGGCGGCTCCCGGATTTCCTGCCAGTGCGGCGGTTTGGGCCAAGGTTAACGTCGGATCTTCCTGCTGGAGTAAATCCATGATTGCCTGCGTGCGGCTGGCGCGGTTTTGTTTGAGTAGATCATCATAGTAGCCGGGGATTGGTGAATGAAATGCTGTAATCTCTCCCGGCATAACCTGGTAGCTCCACAGCACGTCAAACGCGCGGCCCGCGCAATAAACCACCAGAATCGCCAGTAAGGCGGTGACCATGCACGCCGGCTGAATGGCCATGCGAAAGGCTCTAAATAAGGCGCTGAATTCAAATATGGAACTGAATTTCACGTTTTCCAGCGTGAAATTCTGATAAGCCGTTTCCTGATTGGTCCGTATCGGATCACCCATCTTATTTGACGCCTCGCTATAGGTTGCCTGATTCCATAAAGATTCCATTATTGGTTCTTTGCACGCTTTAAGCCCGAGGGCTTTGTGCCCAATGCAACTTGCTGCCTAACCTCTGCCAATGGGTAAGCGTCGGATTCTCGACCAGTCGCAGCGGCTTGGCCGCTCGACGCACCACCATATGTTGCCCAGCCACCAGAGGCTGACTTATCTGCCCGTCAAAACTTACATGCGTGCCGGAATTTACCCGGATCGGTGTAATGCGTATTTCCGTCTCAGCCGGCACTACCACTGGGCGAAACGACAACGAGTGTGGGCAAATAGGGGTAATCACCAGCGCCTGGAGATCCGGGGAAATCAGCGGGCCGCCTGCCGAAAGATTGTACCCCGTAGACCCGGAGGATGTTGATACTATTAAGCCATCTCCCCGAAACGTCGTGGTGTCCTGACCATTAATGGTAATGGTTAACTGCACCATTCGAAATGGGATGCCCGCGTTAATCACAATATCATTCAGGGCGGCACAGTGAAAGGCTGGTGCCTGTTCCCGTTCTCCCGGGGCACCGTCGGCAGCGCTTTCCGGCGTATTAATGATAGTTCCGTCCAGCATAAGGCGCTGCGAAATTTGTAATTCTCCGCTTAGGAGTTGCGGCAACTGTGCGCGAAATTCCTCTACCGTAAATGCCGCCAGATATCCCAGTTTGCCAAAATTAATGCCCACCAGAGCGGCCCTCATGCCGGTCATAAATCGTGCCGCTTGTAAAATCGTTCCGTCACCGCCCAAGAGTATGAGCATGTCAGGGTTGAAGGCGTCAAATGCTTCGCGGGAAATCGTCGGCATCATCCGCACGTCGTGCCCAACGTAGCCGCGCAGGGTTGCCAGCAGGTTCTGTGCTGCTGCTACCGCGTCCGATTTATCCAAATTAGAGGCCAGGGCAATTCGCATAATACATCAGAATACCGGCGATTCACCGCTCCGGCCAGTCTGCCGCAAAGCGAAGGCGGCACGGATAGTGAATGATTAAATATTCGATAAGTTTGTGTTAATCCTGTTATTGAGGCTTGATGGGTGGTGTCGCGGCGCGGAATGTGAGGTAAAATGATCGCGTGTGACGGGCAAATGGAGTTTTATGGCGCGGAAGAAAAAAATACTGGTTGTGGATGATGAGCGCGATCTTGTCGATCTGATCGGCATGAATCTGCTGCGACAGGGTTATGAGGCCGTGACCGCCCATGACGGAAAAATCGGGTTGGAGATGGCCCGTAAAGTGGCACCGGATTTAATTCTTCTGGATCTTATGATGCCCGGTCTGACCGGGCAGGAAGTCGCAACGCGCCTCAAGGGTGATCCGCAAACCGCCAACATCCCGGTGCTGATGCTCACGGCACGCGGCGAAGAAACCGACATTATCGTCGGGCTTTCCTTAGGGGCGGATGATTACGTCACGAAACCATTTTCCATGAAAGTCCTGATGGCCCGTATTGCGGCTGTGCTACGCAGGAAAGCCGCCACTGCGGAAGCCGGGCAGCAGATTCTCAGCAACGGCCCGATGGTTATTGATGAAGCCCGGCATGAAGTCACGCTGGAAGGCCGCCCCGTCACGGTGACCCCTACCGAATTTAAATTGTTGACCGCTCTGGCGTTGGCCCGCGGGCGGGTGCTGTCGCGGGATCAGTTGACGGACCGTGTCATGGGATCGGAAGTGTATGTTACGGATCGGGCCATTGATGTGCATGTCACGGCAGTTCGTAAAAAATTGGGCGATTACCAATGGATGATCCACACGGTTCGCGGTGTAGGCTATAAACTTCTGGAAACCAAGGAAGAAGCGGGCATCTGAGCTTCTCACCAGGAGCCTCTCCGAGTAATGGCCGGGTTGCAATCTCGGACAGACTCCCTGGCATCAGCCGTGAAACGCGGGTGGAAACCGGCCTAAAATAACTTCCTGGCAATCCGACTGGCTGTCCCTTGTTTTTTCCCCTGCCGTCTGGTTTTATCTGTGCTTCCGGCGTTGTGGCGCCGCTCTTGCGGTCGCCGTGGCAGCAGCTTCTTGCGTCCTGCGTCTTTCATGCGATGATTTAACCCTATGATAAACGGTTTTAACATGCTTGCACCTGCGATCCTTGCGGTTTTCCGCGTGCCCGGTACGCATTCAACCCAGGCTGCGGTATTAGCCGTCCTTGTGGCGATATTCGCGGCCACGTCAGTGGCATTGTTGCTGGTGCTCATTCAACGGTATCGCATGGTCAAAGACATTATCCGCTGGCTGCGGATACGGCGGATGGGGGAGCCAGAGCGTGCGCCAATTGTTCTGGCCCACGCGCAACTGGAACGGTTGGTACGCGAAATTCAAAGTCTTGCCAATGCCTCGGAGCTTGAACGCCGTGAACTGCGCGTGCAAAGCAGCTATTTGCAAACACTTCTGGCCTGCCTCAATGACCCGGTGATTATTCTTGACCCCGCCGGCGTCCCCGTGCTTTCGAATCGTCGGGCGGTGGAGTTGTTGATTGCTCCGGCTGATGCCGATTCTCAAAATAGTTTACGTGAATTTGCGGCGCAGGCGGCCGTGCAGGATATTACCCGCATTGCCTTGCGCAGTCAGACGCCGATTTCGCGGCAGGTCCGTCTTCCGGTTTTTTCACGCCCCCGTGTTTTGCAGATAACCGCTGCGCCTATTTCACCGGGGCTTCAGCCGGGCGGTATTTTGCTGTTGTTACAGGACCAAACCGAATTACTGCAGAACGTCCAGATTAAAGCCGACTTCGCCGCCAACGCCAGCCATGAACTTCGCACACCTCTGGCCAGCATTCGGGCGGCGGTTGAAACCATCAATGAAGCCGGATATGAAGATCATGTCACGCTTAAGCGGTGTCTGGATATCGTGGGTGGTCATGTGCTGCGATTACAGCTTCTCGTGCAGGACCTCCTGGATCTATCGCGCACGGAAGACCCCCGGGCGGTGGTCCGTTATGAGCCGATCAACCTTGAGGAAGTGCGCGAATTGATTTCCAGCCTGTTCAAAAACATGGCGACCGAAAAACATCTGGACTTACGCTTTGAAATCGCTCCTGACGCACAGGCCATGCACGGAGATGAACGCCTGGTATTGCTGATCCTGAAAAATCTTATTGATAACAGCTTGAAATTCACCGCCGCCGGATTTATACAGGTCCGCTGGCGCAAGCAAACCCGACCCGTGCGTAACGCCAATAAATCCGATTCCTCTGATAGCAGCGGCACAGAAGATATCATGATTCTCGAAGTGGAAGATACCGGCTGCGGCATTCCGCCGGAAGATATTAACCGCGTCTTTGAAAGATTTTATACCGTTAATCGCAGCCGGGGCGGCGCGGATCGTGGTACCGGTCTGGGGCTGGCCATTGTGAAACATGCGGTAGCAGCCATGGGCGGCGTGGTTGAACTACACAGCCAAACCGGAAAAGGTACCATCATGCGGTGCATTTGGCCGCAATCCCGCCAACCTATCCCGCCGCGCCGCCCACCGGTTGAACTCACCTCCGCGTCGGGCGCCGATTAAGCAGGCGGTCCGCAGTTATGCAGCACCGGTCCCGCCGAGCGTGCGCGTCGCGTCATCAAATGAAATTCCGCATCCAACTCGACGCTGCCGCATCGAGCTAACGGTGATTCATCGAGCCTTGATCGCGCGAAGGGCCAGAAACAGGGGAATTTCCCGGCGACTTTTATCCAGTGCTGCAAAGCGTATTCCCTGCGGCGGCATTTTTCCGCTGATCCACTCTTCCGTATGATCTATCCAAAGCCCGGCCGAACCCAGTGTATTAATATAAGCCTGCAATGGACGATGAAATGTGGTCGTGGTCGGGCCGGCATCACGGCCCGGGTGCATGGCGATGGGGATTTTTTCCGAGGTAAGATAAGCATCCACCAGACGGTGCTGCATTGCGTTAGGCTGATCCCATTGCCAGCTCGATTGTTTGGGTATCCGGAAGCAGGGGTGCAGCAGTACTACAACCAATTTTCCGCCGGGCTTTAATGCCTTGTAAATGCCCTGCCACAGGGGAGAAAGCGGGGTGATATTGGCAATCGCCAGCACGCACGCCGCCGCATCAAAAGTACCTGGAGCTATCGCGGCACATGCCGCCAGATCGCGCACATCGGCCTGATAATAGTGTTCCAGAGATGTATTTTCTCGACGCTCCAAAGCCGCTTGAATTAATGAGCCTGCCATGTCCACTCCTGTGGTTTGCACACCGCGTTTTGCGGCGGCGCGGCCCAAAACCCCTTGCCCACAGGCGACATCCAGCAAATGTTCCCCCGGCTTGATATCCAGCATTCGCAGGACACCGGGAATAATAAGCTTCTGATGATGATCACTGCCATCCTGTCCGATCAGATCGTCATACCAGGATCCCACATGCCCCCAATGCGAATTTGGCTCATCAGGTGGCTTGCCCCGTTGGGTCTGAGTTCTGAACGATTTTTCCGCTTTCGCGCCCCTGGGCGTTGACGAATGTGTTGTAGATC
>JAJZDN010000124.1 GCA_021805985.1 Planctomycetota bacterium
TCTCCCGTTCGAACAATCTGGAGTTCAGTGCCATAGTAGCAACCATTGGCGCGAATCAGCCGGCAGGGCGAGCCTGGGGCAGCGCTTGCCAATTTGCAGCATGGGCCATCGCGGCAAGCGCGGTATTGTCAGTGTGTGGTTGGGAGTTAGGAGCTAGGAGCTAGGAGTTGGGAGTTAGGAGTTAGTCCCGGCGCGCCGGGATTGAAGCGCTGCGCTTTCAATTTCTTCCAGGTTCCAGGTTCTGATCCGCGAACTCCAGCGAGACAGTATTATCAGTGTTAACAGTATTGTCAGTATTGTCAGTATTGTCAGTATTATCAGTATATTCAGTATTGATCAGTATTGGTCAGTAGATTCAGTACCTGTCCCATGTGCCGAGAATCGTTGCTTCCCGGCGAGCCGGGACTCGTTGACGCCCCCCCCGTATCCGCGTCATCCGCGCTATCCGCGGTACTCTTTCGTCACTGAGGTGATACGGAAGGTGAAAAAACCGCCCCCGCGCACGGGGTAAAGCTCCTGCGCGGATATTCAAGAACTTGGTGAAGAATTTCCAACACCCGAAAATCCAAAGCAATACCACGGCCCACGCCGTCGCACCAAAGAACCCATTCGATTCTCCCCAGCAGATTCCCGACACCGGCTTGGGTTCCCCGTTCTCGCGATGCGATTTCCGTCACCTTGCAGCATTTGGCTCCGATGGCCATACCGAACATCAGGGTGTGCTTGCATATAAGTGTATTACTTTGTATAACCTTCCATGATAATATTCGTGCCCGCGGCACCGGAGCTTTGCCGGTACAAAGAAAATGGAACGGAAAAGCACTACCATGCCCGAGGTATGTCCGTTGAGCTGCCCGGAGATAAATATCATGCATCTGATTCCACGATGGCCATCAAGCCCGCAACGCCCGCAACGGCACATCGCAACACTGGCGGTTCTGGCCGCACTGAGTGCGTCTATAACCTACGGCAAGCCCGGCTCCCAAGATGCTTCCCGAACCATGCCGCCGGCTGGTGCGCCCGCAAAAGCTGCCGCAAACAAGTCCGCCGCGATCATGCTGCTTTCGGCCGGTAGCGCGCACGCCCCGGCACCGCCAGCCTCGCCGAGCGTTAAAGCCCCCGCACCGGGAACCGCTCCCGGCTCTTTTTCCGCTTTCACCCATGCGTTGCTGACCCGTGATACGCTCACTGGAAACTGGTGGGGATTACGCGGAAATATGGAATCACATGGCCTTACGCCCACCATTACACTGCTGCAGGCCGGCAGTGAAAATTTCTCCGGTGGTATTCGCACCAACCGGATCGACTGGCGATATCGGCTTGATGTATCGTTGACACTCGACACCCGAAGACTTTTCGGGTGGAAAGGCGGTACCGCCTTTGTCGATTTTATGGCGCACGGCGGACAGAATCCGGCGAATGATCTGGTAGGCGCCCTTCAGGCCGTCAGCGCAATTGATCAGAACCCGGCAACGCGGCTGGATCAGATCTGGTACCGGCAGGATTTCCTGCAGGGCAAGCTCTGGTTCAAGCTGGGACGAATTGATACCACTTACGATTTTGACAATATCCGTGATGCGCAGGCGTTTCTCAACGGATCCTTCGGCTTTGCGCCATCGATTTTTGTCTTTCCCAGCTATCCGTTTTCGGCATGGGGCGGGGAAGTGTTATGGCACCCCGTGGCGAATGTGACGCTCCACGGCGGGTTATTTGACGGCAATACTGAAAATACGTTGCCGAATGTTGCGTCCTCCAATCCCAATGCCATTGAAAATCCGTATGGTATTCTGGCATTGGCTGAAGAAAGCCTGAACTGGCGGATCGGTACAGATCACCTCGGCGGAATATTTACGCTGGGCCAATGGTACCACACCGGCAAGTTTGAACGCTATTCCGGATCAAGTGTTCAAGGGGCTGATGGATTTTACGCCTATCTGGATCAGACACTGTGGAGATTTGCGCATGCCAGGGGCCAGGCCGCTTCACGCATTGGAGCGTTTGTGCAGTATGCCTGGGCCAACGATCAGTTGACGGAAATTGATCAGAATATCAGCGGCGGGCTGCGGTGGCGCGGCCCGATTCCCGGCCGCCCCGACGACAACACCGGTATAGCCGCGACCTGGGCACACCTGAGTCCCTACGCCCAGACGCCATACAATGATGAACTGGCGATTGAAGGCTTTTATACCGCCCAAGTCACGCCATGGCTGACCGTACAACCGGATTTACAATACATCATTCATCCCGGCGGCATTTATCAAAATGCGCTGGTGGCAACTGTGCAGTTGGGGATAACATTTTAACGCGATAGCGGCAGTGCAGTTTCAGGCGTGAACGCCGGCGCAGGCACACGGGGACAAGGGTTTGAAATCCAGACACCACCCCCACCGGTTCCAGCCGGCGTTTTGGATGCCCCATTCCTCCCCGTGCAACGGCCACGGGGCAGGTCCCGGATCCTCACCGGAAATGCAAGAATACGGGATTACGAGGATACGACCCTATCGCCGTGGTGCCCCGTCCCCCGCAGCCGCGTGATGGAAATCCGCGGCCGTCATCACGAACGGGGCCAGCGGCAACATTCACGTCACATCCGCGCACCGGGGTGCAATTCTCTCAACAGCGTCGAGAGTTTTACCGGAGACGCAGAGCCCCGGTCAATCAATTTCCTCTCAGAGGCGGCTGGTTTTGAGGTGGCCGCGCCAGGGCAGTTCATAGGCCGTGTCAATATCTTACCGCCCGTATTTTGCGGAGCACTTTGGATGGCTAAATGCTCCTTGGCCCTAATCTCGAATCTGGGCGAGGTCGGCCACCTCAGGAATGGGACACCGGATCCTTTCCCTGCACCCAGTCTTTAAGAGGTATGTAACAATCACGATCCTGATTAACCCACAATTTCGGCGCAATAGAATCCTTTTTTGAGTAGGCTCGGTCGATCCCGGGGGTACAAATCCAAGTATTCTTGTCCGGGAGGATTCGTTCCGTTCTCAGTTAATGGGACAATCGCTACTCGACTCTTCATTCCATCAAATAAGCCAAGCTCCCACGGCATCCAGATCGACGAGGAAGCCGTCGATGTCACGGCAAACAGGAGCGTGTGGCATCGTCTCATGGCTTGTTTGAGTCTCACCGCAGTCTCCCGTGTGACACGATTTCTTTCTGGCTCGGACCGTTCTAGCCAATCAACAAACACGGAACACCTCATATTCTGCAGCATTTTCATGAGGCCGACCAACTCCGTTCTATCTACATACCGATGGGATAGGAAAATGTCATACATTTCAGACCCGGCGGACGCCACCTTTACATTTTCCGCGAGTATATTCTCCGCCACCGTGGCTGAGAAGTTGTTAACCTTGTTTCTCGCGTATGCGCTAACTTCGGAACGAGTTAAATATGTCATAACCACGCGCTCCAAAACACTGCGGATATACTTCGAAACTCGCTGTTGTGGCACTTGATAAAAGCAACCGCGGCGAGTGGTTGTGTTGGACAATGTGTATGCTATCCATATTTATATGCGTCTACAAGTAGTCCACGGCATTTCGTGCCTGGAAATTGCGTCAGGGCATTGGCCGACTCGACAGTTGCTGTACGAGCGAAGCAAGCGGATAATACTTGTGAATCTGAGTGGCTCGGACGTGTGTTAGCGTCATCCACGAGTGATGGCTCCTACCGACCGAACAGGATACCTGAAGAAAGGCTTTAGAATGGCCCGACGCGTATTTTTCAGCTTTCACTATTCCAACGATATCTGGCGTGCAAACCAGGTGCGGAACTGCAATGTAGTTGCTGGTGCCGATATGGCTGGTTTCTTTGACCATTCGGAATATGAAGACGCCAAAAAGAAGGGCCGCGAGGCGATAAAGCGCATGATCATGCGAAACCTGGACGGTACCAGTGTAACCGTTGTCTTGATTGGAAAGGAAACTGCAAGTAGGCCGTGGGTCAAATTTGAAATTGAGCAATCCATTGAGCGCAAAAATGGCCTCTTGGGAATCTACATACATCATCTTAAAGACCAGGATGGAAATTCGGCATCTTGGGCGGGCGCCAAACCTGACGTGCCACGGGGCATTGAATTCCCAGCCTATGACTGGGACAAAGACCTTGACCGGTTTAGGCGCGAAATCGAGGCGGCCGGCAAGCGTTCTGATGCACTGCGCAGCCCACCGAAGTCTTACCGGTCCTGGTAGCGGGTAGTACTTAGGCAGCAGTGATCTGTTTCAGGATTGCAAATATCGCATCGGTTATTTCCTGATTGGATTTAGTAACGTCACCAAGGATTTGGAAGAACCTTTTCACCCCGCCCTTCGGGTAATAGCGATTCAGATCTGCCATCACCTTTTTCCATAGAATTTGTGATGCGTGGCCAGTTGCGCCGATAGGGATGGGATACTGTCTGAGCGAACACGCGATATCAAACTCCTCAATCATTCCATTTGCGTCAATCACCTTGTTGCTGGCTTGGTCGAGTTTATTGCCAGCCACAAAAATGCAAACTCCAGTTCGCTGGAGCATTTCCCGTCGATACTTCGTCCAGAAGTCCTTACGAGATATCCCCGTCGGGGCGGTCTGCGGGAAAGGTCTCAGAAACAACCGAGAGTCGAGATTGGCGACAGGGCTTTGCAAAAGATTTTCAAGCGCACCCAAGATTACGTGCTCTCCAATTCCCAACCCAAAACCAGATGTTAGGTTATAACCTTCGGTGGCAAGACGATTCCCGATCTGGCGAGCAAGACCTTTCAGCCGGTTGTCTCCGAAAGGGCTGTAATCATGGGCACTTCCCGACACAAATATGTCCCGCTGGTGGCTTCGGCGGCTGAGTTCCTCAAGTATTGGGGTTAATTCCGTGTACTTGTCGACCATCACGGCCTGGATTCCATATCGGCCCAGATCCCCGACCCGTAGTTCCAGCCTTCTGCGTGCATATTCGTATTCTGCCTTGGCCTTTCCCCGCATCTTTGCAGGCTTCTCCGGCCACCGCATAATGCAGTAATGCGGGCGGCAGTGCGTGTCCACAAGTGATCTGATCCTCGCCAATATGTAGTCGATGTTGGGATCAGAAAAACTGAATCCGAGAAAAAGAAATGTTTTGGATAACAGATCACCTTTGAGCTTTATTGAAAATACGCCGCGGCTGGCATCGAACGTTTCGTAATCTTCTTTGGTTAAAACGGCCTCGGCGGCAGACGAGACGTCGCCATGCATCTTATAGATCGTGACGGCGCTTCCGGGGTGCGACGTTGTCAGGCTCGCGGGCGATACCTTGACATCGACGTGACGGTGGGCGGCCTTAAATGCATCTTCCAAAAGAGTGTCGTAATTCGTGGTCCAGACGGTATGGATGGGCAGGTTGGCGATAATTTCATGATTGCGGGCTGCTTTGGAAGCTCTCGTGAATTCGTTGACAATCAGTTGATCCAGTTCACCGCGGCTGCCGCGCTTGTTGAGATGGTATTGCGCAATGGCAACTAAATCCGTTTCGCGGTCCACGTCGAGGCCCAGGTCTTTGGCAATTTCTCGGAGTAATCCTGGCCAATCCACGTAGCCTGATGGGCGGGATAGGCCCGCACCAGCAAAGATTGCGGCATTTCCTTCCTGAAGTGCTCGGCCAAAGTTGTTGTAAAAGGCTTTAACTGCGATGGTTCCCATTTTTATTTCTCCGAAAGCTTTCCCTGCTAGGACCGCTAAATATCCCGGTCATTGGCCCTTGCGAGTATTTTCCAACATCGCCCCTCAGCGACTTACCGCTCGCTTGCCGGGCGTGGAGACGCAGGCGAAGGTACGGTGCGATATTTAGCTCCGCAGATATGTCACTCTGCGATTCAATGGAGGGCCAATCTCCGTCGCAAGAGCAGCCCGTCTTCCTCGCGGGCGTCCAGCCGAAGACGCACGAAAGGCTCCCGGTTCAGCGGGTCCGGCGGAAGTGTCGTCGTCGTCATGATGTACTGGAATGATGCCTCGGCGTCGCCGAACAAGGCTTCTAGGTTCGCGGCGAGATCGAACAGCCGGTGGTACAGGGCGTCTTCCATGTCCGCTTCGCGGGGACTGTCATGAATGAAAAGCCCCGGCAGGTGCCCGATTCCGGTGACGTAGCCGATGAGGCATGCGAAATCGAAGCCAAGAACCATTGCGGAAGTCGACAGGGCTTGTCCGCTTGCCGCGACCGATCCGTTCGGCTGTGGGATAATGCCTCGGGCCTCCAAGATGACCTTGCCGCCGGCATCCGGGCTTATGAGCGTCTTGAGCACGTGATCAAAGTGTCGGGATAACTGATTGCGTCTCGATTCAAGGCGATCCCGAGCCGCTCGCTGCTTCTCGTTCGATTCCTGAATCTTCTTTTCCATGCCTTCAAGGCGGGTCTGCTTCCGAGAATGTTGTGCCCACCACTCGCCATATCTCTTTGCACGTCCTTCCGCCTCTTCCCAGCAGCCAATCCGCTGGCGGATTTTGCCGAGTGCTTCCACATGTTCGCCGAATGCCTTCTGGTAGGCCTGTTGGGCTTTATCGCGCTCCGCCGTCTTCGCGGTCAGGTCGACCCCAATCTGGGCGCACTGTTGTTGAAGTGCCTGGATGTGCCGGCGACATTCAGCCATGCGCTGAGCTTGCTCCGGGTCCTTCTCACCTGGCTTCTGCGGCGTGGCTACTTGGCCTGGGCAGCCCCGGGCTTTCGCGTCCCCCTCGGTCTGAAAGAGCCTGCACCAACGCTGGCCGAGAACGGCGAAGTTCGCGTAGTACGTTTGAGTGTCCGCCTCTTCCAACTGGTGCAGCAAAGTCCCCTCGGCGTCGCGCTTGCCCTCAGCCTCCGCCTTCTGCTGCTGGATCTTGGCGACGGCCGCCACCAATTCCAATCGGCGGTCGTCTGCTTTGTCTACTGTCTTGTCCGCCTCGCGCTCGGTCAGCAAATCCCGCAATTGCTTCTGCTTCTCCAGTGCCTGCTCTGTTGCCGTGGAACCGAACAACTCCCCGGCCCGAATATTGGCATCGATCTTGAAGAGTACCCGGAGATTCTCTTCCTCGGCGTCCAGGAGCAGGCCCAGACGCTCGATCTCAAGGGCGAGTTGCTTCTTGTCTCCAAGCAGTCTGGCGTGCGTTACCTGCAGCGCCTTCTCATCGTCATCGAGCAAAGCCATCGCCATGCGCACGACCAGGCTGGCATCCTCGATCTGGAGCTGGGCGGTTCGAGATTCGCTGTCCGGATCGCGCCATTCGCTCTGATGGCGAAAACGACATTCCTGGTCGCGCGACAGCCAGGCCAGCAGGTCGAGCCAGTTGGCCTGGCGTTCGGCGTGCGGCAGGACCACGCCGGTGAACGGTTTTGTTGTGGCCTCTTCCAGGACGGCCAGAAAATCCGAATACTTCGCCGCGTTATCCGGCCCGGCCAACAACTGGTCGATGTCGCCGCCTTCCAGCGCCCACGACGATGCACGCGAGGTCTCCATACCGATCGGCCTGGCGACAACCCAAGGGCGGCCACAGATCCTGACCTCGGCCAAGACGTAGGCACGGTCAAGAACCGCGGTGATCGCACTCCGCACCGCCTTCGTACTGAAAGCGTGCTCACCCAGGCAGTAACGAATCAGCCGCAACAGGAGCGTCTTGCCGACACTGTGACCAACAATTCGCCGATCTTCCGGGCCGGCACGTGCTGTGCAGATGATGTTCAGTCCGCGGCGAAACTCAATTTCCTGGATAATGGCAGCGCCGGCGGTCACACTCTCGACCAGCCGCAAGCGACGAATCCACACGGCCGGCTCCTTACGGCCTTCGGCGGGTTTGATGTCATACGGTTTTTCTTCAAACAAGGGCATAGTCGACATTCAAAACCTCCGCATATTCTGCCGCGGTTCGGCTTTCACCGAGCTTCTGCACGGCTAAGATCGCCTCCTTGGCCCTCGCTAGGTCCGCGACCGGGGCACCGGCGGCTGGTATAGGCTGGTGGCCAATGGATATTACCAGTCGCCCGGTGTCGGTTCGGGTATCAATCGCGCCAATGGCCTTCAGATTGGACAGGACTGAGTCCATACCCGACAAGAAATGCCCTTTGCCACCGGTCGCCGTGGGCTGCGTCGAACGGGTTCCGCGCAAAACCCTGTGGCGGATCGAATCGTTAAGCATGAATACCAAGCCCGCTTCCAGCGCATCACGAA
>JAJZDN010000029.1 GCA_021805985.1 Planctomycetota bacterium
ATGTGCCTCCAACGCCGGAACCAGTGACTGTAATTGTTGGGCATCCATGCCGTCGCTCCTTTCGTCTGCCCTTACTCATCGGTCATCCGAAATAAAATCTTGAGCTTTTATAGCGCTGTCGTACTAGTGCCAATCGTGCTCGCCCGCCATACGCTGTTTGCGTCGCCTACAAAAATGGAACCAACCAACTGATCGTAAAGCTATCTAACGGGGCGGTGCTATTGTTGCCTCCGCAATTATTGCAGGGGCTTGAGCATGCCACGGCGGAACAGTTAAGCATCATTCAAATTACCGGGCCTGGTACCGGATTGCATTGGCCGATGCTCAATATTGATCATGAGGTTTCCGGACTGCTGACCGGGATTTTCGGTACTGTAAAATGGATGGCAAAAATCGGCCGCAAAGGCGGTCGTTCGCGCAGCAATGCGAAACGCGCTGCGGCCCGCCGAAACGGAAAAAGCGGTGGTCGCCCCGTGCGGATGGCGACGGCGCGTTAATCCCATAAGAGCCAAAACCGTGTGCGAGTTTTCGTGAAGTTGCCGCGATTGTCCGTGTGAGCTAAAAATTGCCACGCCCTGAATTTTTGCCGATTGTTCGACAGCTTGTAATTTTACGGGGTTTTCATATACTTATGGGTCTGGAATGAACCTGAATTGGAGTTTAGACTATGCCTCATGTTTGTCATTATACCGGTCGGAAAACACGTATTGGCCGTCAGTGCACGTATCGTGGTAAGGCCAAATATCTCGGTGGAGTCGGTATTAAGATTACGGGCAGATCATCTCGTAAATTCAAGCCAAATCTGCAAAAGGTCCGTGTGCTTATTGATGGCAAACCGGCCCGCGTCTGGGCATCGGCCAAGGCCTTGAAAACCGGCTTGGTGACCAAGCGGGTGGCGCGGCGGTTTGTGTATCGCAAGCCCACACAGGCCGCAGCCGCCTGAGGTCGTTTCGACCATTTTGGGTACTGTAATTGCGCTCGGATGCGCGGTGCCTGAGGTAGAAAAGCCCCATAATATAAATATTATCCGTATAATACGAGGCCTGTAGAAGGCCTCGTATTTGTTTTGGATGGTGTAACTATGGCTGATACGCTCAATGAAACGCAGGTTCGCCACGTGGCACAATTGGCCCGATTGAAACTGGCCGACAGCGACGTGCCGCGGCTAAGCAAACAGATTTCCTCCATATTGGATTATGTCGGGCAATTGCAGGAAACCAACGTCCAGGGGCTTGAGCCTATGGCGCATCCGTTGCCGCTGCATTCGGTGTTGCGCGAGGATGAGATTCGAGCGTCGCTGACGGTTGAGCAGGTGCTGGCGAACGCCCCGGGTAAAGCCGGTGCGTTTTTTACCGTACCGAAAGTTTTGGATACCGGTATGGGCGGCGGTTAAGGGCGTGCGTGCCACCTCACTGGCAGCCCGGTGCCGGCAAGGACTGGACATCCAGAGGAGCGTCATCCAGAGCCGCCAATGTTGCGGGCAACTTATTGTGTCGTAAAATAGAAGAGTTTTATTGGGGTCTTAAGTATGTATGCAGTTCGTTATGCGGCATGTTTTTCAGCAGCGGTTGCCGTGCTGCTTTTGTCCGGATGCGCGGGATACAATCCTTTGGCGCATCCGCAAAACAGTTATCGTGCGAATTTATCAGATCATGTCCTGTCGGTTCGCGAATTTTCTACACAGGCAGAGGAATCCGGGCAATCCGGTATATCAACCCAATCAGTCATGCCCGGACAGTTGCCACCCGCTGCTGTTACTGGCACCTATAGCTTTACTGTTCCTTATTCGATAACAAGTTTCAAAAAATCGACAGCTACCTATCGGCAGTACCTGCTTTATAATGGACGGCCAACTCCGAACCAGAAGCCGTTCTGCGTTTTAACTGTGGCCGCAAAAGTTGCCCGAAATTGCCGTAACGGCTTAAAATTTAACGTCAGCGCAAAACGGACGTTTATTCTTAACGGCCTGGCGGCACATGAGTGGACCGGCTATACCAATTCCGGCAATCCCTTTGCGGAATTAATTGTTTCCCATTTGGGTGGCGGTGACAAACTTGACGCGTTGGCCATTGCGCCAAATACTCAGATTCGCAGCATGGCGCTGAAAATCCTGGGATCCATTCATTGGACGCCGGATACCAGCGGTGAGTAATGGGATCTTTGCGTCGGGCGGCTTGCGGGAATATTTTCAAGAATCGGTCACTGCTTTGGTTTATGGACACGCTCAATGATCAATGAGTTCAGCGCTTTAGAAGTTCGCAATAAAATCACTGCCGGCGAATTAACCGCCGTCGCCGCTGCGCAGGCGTCTTTATCCGCCATTGCACAGGGCGATGGACAACTGCACGCGTACAACGCCGTGTTTGCGGATCGAGCCTTGCAGCGGGCCGAATCTATTGACCGCGCGAAGGCCGCGGGCAAACCGCTGGGACTGCTGGCGGGCGTGCCCATTGCGATAAAAGATAATCTGTGCACCACATTTGGCGCTACCACGTGTTCGTCAAAAATGCTGAAAAATTTTCACAGCCCGTATGACGCAACGGTGGTTAAAAAGCTCGAGGAAGCGGGCGCGGTGATTTTAGGTAAAACCAACCTTGATGAATTCGCCATGGGAAGCTCGACGGAAAATTCCGCCTTTGGCCCAAGTCATAACCCCTGGAACACCCACTGCGTGCCAGGTGGATCATCCGGTGGATCAGCTGCCGCCACCGCCGCACGGCTGTGCGCCGCATCGCTGGGATCAGACACGGGCGGATCGATCCGGCAGCCCGCGTCATTGTGCGGAATTGTCGGCTTGAAACCGACCTACGGCCTGGTATCGCGTTATGGCCTTGTGGCGTTTGCCAGTTCGCTGGATCAGATCGGGCCCATGGCGCGCACGGTGGAAGATGCCGCCTTACTACTGCAAGTTATTGCGGGTCATGATCCATTGGACAGCACAAGTTGGCCGCAGCCGGTGCCGGATTATCTTTCAGATTTGGACAAGCCGCTGGAGGGCGTGCGCATCGGCCTGCCGGCGGAATTCAGCGGTGACGGCATTGAGCCGGAAGTCAGCAGTGCCATTGCCAAAGCGGTTGATTTTTATCGCAGCCAGGGTGCGACGGTGGTAGACGTTCATTTGCCGCACACAAAATACGGCATCGCGGCCTATTATGTCATCGCACCGGCGGAGGCGTCGAGCAATCTTTCCCGTTATGACGGCGTGCATTACGGCCATCGCACAGCCAAACCGGAGAATTTATTTGATCTGTATGCGGCGAGCCGGGCTGAGGGCTTCGGCCCGGAGGTGCAGCGCCGCATTATGCTGGGCACGTATGCGTTATCCTCCGGCTATTACGATGCGTATTATTTGCGGGCGTTGCGGGTGCGGCAGTTGATCAAGCGTGATTTTGATCAGGCGTTTGAAAAGTGCGATTTTATCGCGTGCCCCACCTCCCCCACCGTAGCATTTGAACTGGGAGCCAAAAGCGGCGATCCGTTGCAGATGTATTTGTGCGATGTCTTCACGGTAACATGCAACATCGCCGGCATTCCGGGAATGAATATTCCCTGCGGCTTTTCCAATTCCGGGCTGCCGATCGGCCTGCAGATATTGGGTCCGACATTCAGCGAACAACGCATGCTACGCTTAGCACGTATGTACGAAAAGCATCACGACTGGCACACGCGCAAGCCGAAAGGCTTTACCAATTCCTGATACAGCGATATGCTCCTGAAAGCTGGGTTGGCTTGCATCAATGGAACAAGGGGAAGCGGCAAGACGTGTGGCGGGAATAGGCAGTTCCTCCGCCACGGTTCCGGGGTCTATTGCTTCCCGCAGCCCATTGGTTGGCCATCTGATTTTGGGTATAGCGCAGTCCTGAGGTGCACGTCATGGTTACTCGCCGGCAGCGTTGTTTCATTTTCGGTTTGCTTCTGCTCATGTTTTCCGGCTTACCAAAGGTGAGTGCCGCGACTTTCGACTCATCCAATGCGTTGTATATCAGCCACGCCAAATTTCAAAAGATCGCGACCGCCGCGTTGGCTTGGGCCAAAGGGCACCCGCAATCACCGGATAGCCCCCGATTGCTTTTCCGAGTTGTCATGGCGGCGACTGTGCGTGGCGACGATCCGCGGGATTTGAGCATTGCGCAGCGGCGGCTGATTCTGGATTTTCCCGGCAGCAATGAGGCCCGGTATTTTCTCGCGAACATCCCCGGTTCCAAGGCCTACCGGGCGGTCGTCACGAGTCTTTTACGGTGGTTCACTTACCACCCGAAGAAACGCAACGCCCACATTATTGACGGCGTAATCCGTAGCGGATTACAGCATTTTGGCATCGACGCGGTTTCTGTAAACTTTTCCCAGAATGCCCTGCTGTGCTACCTGGTAACGCACGAAGCCGGAGATACCGAGGTTGCCAACGAGATGCTCGGAGCCACGGAACCGTCATCCTCAGATGGAAAATATCCGAAGAAACTAGCTGGAGATGAGATACGCGAGGTGGTCGTTGACGGAACTATGACGCCCCTTGCAAAGTTCCGCTTGCTGGGAAGGTTGGGGCAAACTGAGCCGACATACCTCCTGGAAAGGTACTATTTGCACTGTATGCCAGCGGCAGTGCGGTCATCAAAAAAGCTGCTGAAGCTGCACGCCGAAGAGCTGATATTAAACGGCCATTTCCGGCGTGCGCTGGCCTTGTTAACCGGAAGCAGCCGCCACGAATCCAGCGCCAATGTCGAATTTCTTCGCATTTACTGCTACGCTGTTTTGGGCCACCCTGGGCGTGCGGCCAAGGCGGCAAAACAACTGGCGGCGGATTTTCCGAAAAGCCCGTGGGAACACGATGCGCTGAAACTCGCTAAATTGGCGGCCGGTCAGAGCGCTGCCGAGGGTCAGGTCGTGTCGCAAGTTTTGCAGCTCCTGCACGCAGTGGGCAACAACGTCCGGGGATATGAACTTCGCGCAACGCTCAACGGTAAGCACAAGACCGCCTGGAGGTTCTACGGCGGAGTAGCCGGCCGCGCCGGGAATATTCAGATCCGGAAAAACGGCGACGTGGTCGCCGCGATTGCATGGAACTCCAGAGCGGTGCGACTTTTTAACCCCAGCGCAAAGCGTACCTTTCGATTGCCGGTCGGGCTGGCAGGACGGGCATCGGCTGGCGATAGTTCGCCCTCTGCAGATCTGGCCAGGGTACTATCAGCCCTCGGCACTTCCGAACTTGATGCAAAGGGGATCTTGGCACGTTATCTGCCCGCCTCGCTCAAGACTTACGCCGGAACAATGCAGTTTTTCCACCAGGCCCGTCGGTTCGGCGTGTTCTTCACCCAGCAACGAGATCAAGGCGAAAAAACGTCATTTGGTGTGGTGATTGCGGGAATCTCAAATCCGAAATGGATGGAGGTTTCAGCCACGCTGAATCGTACGCACCATCTTCTGAAATTGACGTGCGGCGACCACGCTGAGCTGAGCCTTGTAGGGAGTTCATCTCCGCATTTTGCGCTCTCGCCGCCAAAGTGGCCGCCCGGAAGCGTACTCCAACAAAAGAAATCCATGGCCACGGCGCTTAAGGATGTTTCCGCCTTGCTGCCGGGATGGTTCGGGATTTTTGGCAACCTTATGACAACGGCTAATTCGTTGGAGCATGACAGCAACCATGATTACATCGCCGCTCTCAAGGCCAAGGCCCTCATAAAATATCCGGCGGAACTGCCTCCCGCATTTAACGGCACCGGCCCAGCTCTTTCTCCCCATTTTTCCGCAGCCGCGCAGCAAAAAGCAGTGGAGATGCTTGCGTGGGCCAGGAAAAACTCCAACTCTGCCCTTGCTCCGGAAAAATTATTTACTGGATTCATGTTGGCCAGGCTGGCAAAACAACCCGTTCTTGCCGGCAGACTTGAAAGGCGGTTGGTGCTGTTCTACGGTTCGAGCCTGCAGGGGCGGTATGATCTAACGCGATTTACCACAGCTTCGGAGTTCGGACATTTAGTCCAGGCACTTCTCAAACACAACGCCAATAAAATGACCCCGCCCCGCGAAGCAGCGATTCTGCGGGTCGTTTACTATGGGGTGGAGGAATTCGGAAATACCAATGACCGGGCCGATATCTTTGGCACCGGGCACAGGGTCAGCGCCGTTTTTTGCGAGGCTATAGCCATGCAGGCAGGTTGGGCCAAGCTCGCACAGGAATTCCGCGGGGCAGTGGTCTCACTGGCCGCATCAGATAAAACGCTCGCAAGCGTGTCGCACATTTTTGTCCAACCCGGGCTGACGCCCGCCGAGCGCATTGAGAAACTGACGGGAATTAAAAAGAGTAAAATAAGCCCGTATCTGACGCTCTATCTGATTCACATGAGTCACCACCGGCACGTAAATCCTACAATAATGCGCGACGCTGAACAGCTATACGCTGCTACCGACCAATGGAAGCGGGCCTGCATTTATGGCAATGACCTGGCCCGTTTGCATCGGGATTCGGCTCGAACAGCATTTATCCTTGGCTATTGTGAACTTCGGCTCCGCCAATCAGCCGCCGCCCGCCAGACCGCACTGGACGCGGTAAAAAAATTTCCCAAAAGCCCGTGGGTAACGAATCTGAACTTACTGGCTTCAGAAAGTCTTACCTACCGGAAAAACTCCCAACAATGCGCCCAAGCACTGCGCACAGTGGATCACTGGCTGATACGCAAACCGACCGGGTTCGAGATAACCGTGCATTTCCAGGCCGTTGGAAAGCCCGCATTTTTCGGCTACTTTGCCGCAACCACCCATTTTATTCAATTGTTTGGGAGCCTGAATGACAAGCCTTTTATGGCACTGCGAATGCGGCAGAAACACTTGGAAGTGTTATCGCCTGACACCGCGCGATTTCAACGCTACAGTTCCGGGGAAATCAATGTAGGGGCTGTGGTTTCTATTCATCGTTATACTGAAAATGGATGGGTATTCCAATTCGGGGTTCCGTTTTCTGCCAAACCCTACGGCTATTGCCCATTAGTCCAACAATTAAAGGGCCACTATTTGAGCACGGACGCAGGCGTTAGACAGTTCTTAGCCTGCACTGGAAGGCAAGCATTACTGCTGCGGCCACAAAGTATCGGTAGCATTACGACGTTTGAGATGCGCCAATTCTCCTTACGCCGGCCCACTGATCACACGGTAACATTTCAGGTTGAACGCTCCGGCCGCCCCATCATGCTGAGATCGCACAGGATGACGCTGCATTTCCGTTTTCTCAGCGGAACAAAACATTATTTTCGCCACTTGGCCTGGCCGCAATACAAGGTCATCAACGGGCGCGCCACGGGGATGGAAATGTTCGGTCGGGTACTTTCCGAATTAAGCAGCGGTGCCGCCGCAGTTTATAAGCTCGCCGAAACGCATCCTTCGCACCATGCTGGAGGCAACGGTGCAAAAGCGGTAAAATCCGGGCCACGGAAATCCGCGGCCAATGGCCCCGGCATTAGCCGTTGATAAGATAATTAGAAGTAAGGATTCATTAATGTCCACGACCACTGCTGTTGAACCGCAATATAAGGTGCTTATTGGCATGGAAATCCATGTACAGTTGGCGACAAAATCCAAGATGTTTACTGGAGCCGCCAATGGGTTTGGCGGCGAACCGAATTCGCAGGTGGACCCGGTGATTCTGGGGCTGCCCGGCGTATTACCCGTGATTAATAAACGCGCGGTGGAGATGGCGATGATGGTGGGCTTGGCCTTGAACTGCCAGATCGCGGCGCAGACCAAGTGGGACCGCAAAAGTTACTACTACCCGGATTTACCAAAAAATTATCAGATCAGCCAATACGATCAACCGCTGTGCGGTCCCGGTGCTATTGAATTGCCGTTGCCTGATGGCAGCAGTAAAACGATTCGCATACGCCGCGCACATCTGGAAGAAGATGCGGGCAAACTGATGCATGAAGCCGGTATGACGGAATCTCTGGTGGATTTGAACCGTGCGGGAACACCGTTACTGGAAATTGTCACCGAGCCGGACTTGCACAGCCCGGAAGAAGCCCGACTCTTTGGCGAGGAACTCCGCAGGATTTGCCGGTACCTGGCGGTTTCGCACGGCATTATGCAGCAGGGGCATATGCGGTTTGAGCCTAATATAAATTTACATATCTATCACAATGGAAAAACCGTTAAGACGGCCATCAGCGAGGTTAAAAATCTTAACAGTTTCCGTTCTGTTGAACGGGCGTGCAGCTATGAAATTCAGAGACAGTTGGCGGAATTTCTGGCCAATCCGGAGGTTACGTCCAATGCGGGAAAATCCACCCGCGGCTGGGATGATGACAAAGGCATGACGCTATTACAGAGAGAAAAAGAAGAAGCCCATGATTACCGCTATTTTCCCGATCCGGATTTAGTTCCGCTGCATGTAGCACCGCAATGGGTCGAGGACATTCGCTCTGGCGTGGTGGAACTGCCGATTGCCCGGAGGAAGCGGTATCAGGAAAAATTTGGCATGTCCGCCAAGGAAGCGTTCTCGCTGACGGAAGAACGCGAGGTAGCGGATTTGTTTGATCGTGCGGCGGCTCTGGGTGCACCGGCGCGACGGCTGACGAATCTATTTTTAGGCCCGGCGGCAAAAATGGCCAATGAAGCAGCTTCTGCCGAGGCTGCCACGGTATTAATCAGCGATCTTCCCGTTACCGCTCAACAATACGCCCAACTGGCGGGACTTATTGAATCCGGCGGCATCAGCGCGACATCCGCAGTTCCGATATTTGAATATCTGGTCAAGCATGTGGGCGCTGATCCGGCCAAGGCGGCACAGGAATTGGGACTGGTGCAGGTGCGGGACCAAAACCAGACCGAAGCCTGGGTGGCACAGGCGCTGGCCGCCAATCCGCAGGCGATCAGTGATTACCAAAGTAATCCGAAGAAAAAACAGGCTTCACTGGGCTTTTTACGCGGTGCGGTTATGAAGGCCAGCCAAGGGAAGGCTGATCCCAAACTCGTGGGAGAAATTTTGGAAGCAAAACTCAACGCCGCAGCGCAGGAATCTTAACAGGGACGATTGCCTCATGACGATACGACATTATTACAAATGGGCGGTGGGATTTATTTTAGCCGCAGGCATGATATTCAGTGGCCCAAAGGTTCAAGGCTATCCCAAAAACAATCTTGGATCGACGCATCTGAAAGTGTATAACGCGCCGGGCTTTTATACCTTTCACACGGACGTGAGTCTGAAAAAATTGCGGCAAATTTGGCTGCGGATGAATTTTGTTGCCGAGGCGTATCAACAGCGGCTGCACGCCATTTTTGGCGGGGCCGTGACGCACAAGCTGCCATTTTATATCTTTAAGAAAGCCCATGAGTATTATAAGGACGGCGGAATGCCGGGCAGCGCCGGCGTATTTGAATACACCTACAAAGGCCAATGGCTGATGGCCATTGGCGGAGGGCAGTTGAATCATCAGATTTGGCATGTTATTCAACATGAGGGGTTTCACCAATTCACATTCGCCTTTATTCATCGGTTTCTCCCCGCGTGGGCCAATGAGGGAACAGCCGAGTTTTTTGGGGAGGGATTATTTACCGGTTCAAGTTTTGTCACCGGCTGGCTACCACCCTATCGCGAAGCACTGATCAAATATGAAATCAAGCACAATAAATTTAAAACCATTCACACCATGCGAGAAATGAGCTACAGCAAATGGAATGACGTGCTTATGGGCACGAATTATGATGAAGCTTGGTCGATGATTTATTTTCTCGCCTACGCCAATGGCGGCCGCTACGCCGTCCCATTTACACAATACCTGCGTCTATACCGGCACGGATTTGACGCTGAAACGGCATGGGATCGGGTATTTGGCGATAATGATCTGGCTTTTCAGCGATTGTACGTTAAATACTGGATGAATCTACCGCCCAATGCCACAGCGGAACTTTATGCCCGGGTACAGACGGAAGCTTTAACTAATTTTCTGGCCCGAGCGATGACGCTTAAACAACGATTCTATTCCGCCAAACATTTTTTGGCCGCAGCCAAGGATGGCACGTTGAAGGTATATCATTTTCCGAACCGTCTCTGGCTGCCGCCAAGTCTACTGACCCATGCGATGCATGAATCCATGGGCATCGGTACATGGTCCATTGCGTCCGCGTCGCGCCTGCCAAAGCTCATCTGCCTGATGCCGGACGGCACAAAACTTATTGGCAGCTTCCATATTAACAATGGCCGGCCGATGGATGTAGCCGTTAAAGTTATTCGGGGCAGCAAAACCAAACAGCCAACCAACGGCTTGGAGACGGTGGCTCAGTGATAAGCGGCACCGCCGGCAAACCCGGTGGCCATGTGGAGAGGACAAGTCGTTTTTTGGGGGTGGCGCGCGCGGGGAGCGAGAATGTTGTCATCTCGGAGAGGCCTTGTGCTTGTGGCCTTGTGCTTGATAGCCAAGCCGGACGGGGCGGGGTAGAATTATCGATATGAACATAACACATGAAATATTCGGCCATACCAAAGAAGCGCAACCGGTGGACCTATTCACCCTGACCAGCCCAGCGGGGTTGACGCTCAAGATTTGTTCTTACGGGGCCACGATTACAGAATTGCACACACCGGACCGCAAGGGTGATCCGGCGGATATTACACTGGGGTTTGATAAGCTGGGGCCTTATCTTGGAGAGCACCCGTCGCTGGGTTGCGTGGTGGGCCGCGTGGCGAATCGCATTGCCAACGCCCGCTTCCGGCTGAATAAAAAAGATTATGTATTGCATGCCAACAATGGCACACACAGCCTGCATGGCGGCAAAGTCGGCCTGGCCCGCAGGGTATGGAAATCCCAGCAGACCAAAGTTAATGGCGTGCCGGCCGTGGAGTTTTCCTACCATAGTCCGGATATGGAAGAGGGTTACCCCGGAACGGTAGATTTTAAAGCCGTGTATTTGATGCCTGATAATCATTGCATTCGCCTGATTATGGAAGCCCGGACGGATCATCCCACACCAGTAAATCTTACCAATCATGCCTATTTTAATTTTCACGGTGCCGGTAACGGCGATATTCTGGATCATGAACTGACCATTCATGCCGACCATTTCACGCCAGTGGATGGCTCGTTAATTCCCACCGGAGAAATTTCTACCGTACATGGCACCCCGTTAGATTTTACTCACCCCACCACCATTGGGTCCCGCATTGCTCAGGTGCCCGGTGGCTATGACCATAACTTTGTCCTGCGAACCGGAGATGATGCGTTGCATCTTGCAGCGCGACTGACGGAAGAAACCACGGGACGAGCCATGGAAGTGTGGACAACCCAACCGGGTGTGCAGCTTTATACCGGTAATTTTCTTGATGGTAGCGTAAGCGGAATCGGTGGACCGTATCAGAAGCACGGGGGACTATGTCTGGAAACGCAGCATTTCCCGAATGCGGTGCATCATGGCCACTTTCCTTCGATTATTCTGCACCCGGGTCAGCACTATCACCATATTGCGGAGTATCGATTTCCGAAACCGGTATAACCGGTATAATACGCACGCCTAAGTCGAGATGACCGGCAGACAAATGATGTGGCATTATGATTGGAGAACAAAAATGACGACCGTGACATTGAAGCATTTAAGCACCCTGTTAACGGCAATGATTTTAATTGCGGCGGCCATTGCGGGAATTCAGGCGCGATCACGGGCAGCGGCGATGAATTCTGCGGCGGCACCGGTCCTTTCATTTACCATGCCGTCGCTGGGGGGAAGAAAAGTTCATTTAAGTCAGTATCAGGGCAAAGTTATTTTGATGGTTAACACGGCCAGCAAGTGCGGTTATACACCGCAATACGCCGGGCTTGAAGCACTTTATAAGCGTTTTAAATCCAAGGGGTTTGTCATTCTGGGCTTTCCGTCCAATGATTTCGGTCATCAGGAGCCGGGAACAGATAAACAAATCAGCACCTTTTGCACATCGCACTATGGTGTAACGTTTCCCATGTTTTCCAAGATTGATGTGAAAGGCCCGCACCAGTGCCCGCTCTATCATTACCTCACGGGCCACAAGACCGACCCACGGTTTCCCGGGGTGGTGAAATGGAATTTTGAGAAATTCCTGATTTCCCGCAGCGGCAAAATCATGGCAAGATTCCGCTCCCCCATTACGCCGGAATCACCAATACTTGTGAATGCCGTCAAAACACAATTAGCACAGTAATCGGGTATGATGCCCACGCGATGATCCAACTGTTTTTTGCACATTGGTATATGGCTTACCTGCTGCTGCTTTGGGGCACAGCCTTGCTGATTGCCGGTTGGGCGGCGCGGGTGGCACAGTTCTTCAACTTGCGGATGCCGCGCGTGGTCGAACAGCCGCTGGCCAACAAATTTCCCATGGTGGCAGTCATAGCACCCATAAAATCTGTAGACGGCAATACCCGTGAAAACATTGCCGCTCTGTTGAACCAGGATTATCCCAACTATCGCGTTATTTTTGCGGTGCAATCCGCCGATGATCCCGTATGCGAACTGATTCGTTGGGCCCAGGAAAACCATGGGGGGGAAAAACGCATTGACCTTGTGGTAGCTGGGCCTGCCGCTTCGCGTGGGCAGAAGGTTCATAATCAACTGGCAGCAGTGGAGATCACCACAGAGCAGGACTATTTTCTGGCGTTCATGGATGCTGACGCGCATCCCGCCGCCAACTGGCTGCACGCTCTGGTTTCCATGCTCAATTCCCATCATATCGGCGCCACCACTGGATACCGGTTTTATGTGCCCAGTAACGGTCATGCCGCCAATGCGGTTATCTGCGTGCTCAATGCCATGGTGGGAACCCTGTTAGGCCCCTACCGGCGCACCGTGGCATGGGGCGGTTCGATGGCCATTCGGCGCAGGGATTTTTTCGAATTTGGTGTGCGTGACGCTTGGCAAGGCGCGTTAAGCGATGATTACGTGTTGACCCGATGCGTAAAGAAAAATGCCCGTACAAAGATTCATTTTGTGCCGCAGTGCATCGTGGCGTCTCAGGCGGCCTTTGACTGGCCTAAAGCATGGGAGTTTGCCGTACGCCAATATCGAATTACGCGCGTATGCGCGTGGCGATTCTGGTTCACTGGCCTGGCGGGCGCGGGGCTGTATATTTCCGCGCTGGTAACCGCCTCGATAGCAGCCATTATTGCGGCAGCGGAAGGATCCATCTGGTGGGTCATTCCCGCGGCCGTAGCTACCGGATTGTATGGAATGTCAATATATCGCGGATGGATGGTGCTTAAAGCGGCACGGAAGTTATTGCCTGACCATACGGCCGCGATTAACCAAGCGCAGTTCTGGTTCACGTGGGGCATGCCTCTGGTGCACTGTATTAATGCGATTTTTCTGCTGGCAGCAGCATTCGGCAGGATTATCACCTGGCGCGGCATACGCTATAAAATGAAATCCCGCACGAAGACCATCGTGCTTTAATTATCCAACGGTAGATAAAACGCTTAGCTCAATGCGGCAGTGTTGAGTTGACCGCGGAAACAGGATTTGATGACTTGCCGCTTTTCTCTCCGCGCGGGCGTGGCAATTTTTCCGGGCAGGGCCGAAATAACGCCAAATCAGGGGCAAATCACGCCGTTTGGTCCCGGCGAGTCGGGATGCTTTTATGGTGCGTTCCACCACCGGCAAAGCCGGCGGCTTTGTGAAGTTTGCCCACACGGCCGTGTGGCCCGGAAATGTTGCCACGCCCTCCCGCGCGAGCATCAGATCTGCCTGTTACTTCAAGCGGCTTCTTCGGGTATTATAATCAAGCATCGTGCCGACGCGCCCGGGTGGATGCGCGGCCACATCCAGCGAGAGGATCAGACATGGCGGTTGGGAAAAATCTGAAGCCTGCGGCAGCGGAACACGCAGCGGCACCGGACGGAACAGGACTGATTGCCGGAGATTCCTGGCTTGAACCCTTTGCCCAGCAGTTGCGCCTGCGCTGGGAGCACTATACAAAAATGAGGGATGGCATTGAAAAAGCCGGGGGGCTGCTCAAATCAATGAGTTGCGGGCATCACTATTTTGGATTCAATCACGGCCAGCACGACGGCCAAGCGGGAATATGGTACCGAGAATGGGCACCGGCGGCCGCGCAATTGCACGTGATAGGCGATTTTAATTCCTGGAACCGCGCAAGCCATCCCATGACACGCGACGCATTCGGGGTTTGGTCCATTTTTTTACCGGATGCAAAAGCCGGGCAGTCGGCTATCGCCCATGGCAGCAAAGTTAAAGTACAGGTGGACTCCGCGATCGGTCGAATGGATCGTATCCCCGCGTATATCAAGCGGGTGGTGCAGGCACCGCAGGGCGTGGATTTTGTCGGGCAGTATTGGAATCCGCCCGAAGCTTACACCTTCAAGCACCCCTACGCGCCTCCGAAACAAGGCGGCCTGCGCATTTATGAAGCCCATATCGGTATGGCCCAGGAAGAACCCAAGGTGGGAACCTTTGATGAATTTACCCGCCATATTCTGCCGCGGATTGCTGACCTGGGTTATAACGCCATTCAATTAATGGCGATCATGGAGCACCCCTACTACGGCTCGTTTGGCTATCATGTGAGCAATTTTTTTGCCGTATCTTCCCGGTTCGGAACCCCGGAAGATCTTAAGCACTTAATTGACACCGCCCATGGCCTGGGCATCGTGGTGCTGCTGGACTTGGTGCATAGCCACGCCATAAAAAATATCAATGAGGGGTTGAATCGGTTTGACGGCTCAGATTTTCAATATTTTCATGCCGGTGCCCGGGGCCAGCATATTGCGTGGGATTCGCTGTGCTTTAATTACAGCGTGCTGGAAGTGCAGCGATTTCTGTTAAGCAACTTGCGGTTCTGGCTGGAGGACATGCACTTTGACGGCTTCCGTTTTGACGGCGTAACAAGCATGTTGTATCTGGATCACGGCCTGGGGGCGAAGTTTTCCAGCTATGACAGTTATTTCGGATCCAATATTGATGATAATGCAGTTGCGTATCTGCAAATCGCCAATGAACTGGTGCATACCCTGCGGCCACAGGCGGTCACGATTGCAGAAGATGTTTCCGGTATGCCTGGCATGGCCCGGCCTGTGGCGGAAGGTGGTATCGGCTTTGATTATCGTCTGGCCATGGGTGTCCCCGATTACTGGATAAAACTGCTGAAGGAACAGCGCGATGAAGATTGGAATCTCGGCGCCCTGTACCATACCCTGATGAACCGCCGGCGCAATGAAAAACATGTGGGATATGCTGAAAGTCATGATCAGGCACTGGTGGGCGATAAAACCCTGGCGTTCTGGCTCATGGATCAGCAGATGTATTGGAACATGAGCAAGCATCAGGGGCATCCGGTGGTGGAGCGGGGCTTGGCCCTGCATAAAATGATCCGGTTGATCACCTTTGCGTTGGCCGGGGAAGCGTATCTGAATTTTATGGGCAATGAATTCGGCCATCCGGAATGGGTCGATTTTCCAAGACCCGGCAACAATTATTCCTACCAGCACGCCCGTCGGCTATGGTCCCTGGCAGATCGCGATGATCTCCATTACATGGGGTTAAAAATATTTGACCGCGCCATGCAGCTACTGGATCAACAGCACGGCGTTCTGGAAGATCCTTTTATTGAACAACTTCTGGTGCATGAAGACACCCGGCAAATGGCGTTTCGACGTGGGCCGCTGGTATTTGCTTTTAACTTTCATCCTACCGAATCATACACCGGCTTGCGTATACCGGTACCCGACCCCTGTGACTACCGGCTCATTTTGGATACCGACAGCCCGGTATTTGACGGCTTTGGCCGCGTGGCCGGGGATGTAGTTTATCCGCGGCAGGACGTACCGATGTATGGCCGAAATCAAAGTGTGCAAATTTACCTGCCATGCCGCACGGCACAAGTGCTGGCACCGGTCAATACGCTGCAGAAGAGAAAACGGTAACTCTTCAGAAGCCTTATTCTCTACCGGGTGCCAGCAAGGATCTTACACCCACAATGGCCGCCCGCCAGGCGGGGATAAAGCCGGCGGCCAGCGTTGCCATACAGGAAACTCCCGCGGCAATAAGCATGGCGTTCCAAGCCCAGGCGTAACGGGAATCAAAGCCACTTAATCGATGATCCAGCAGGGTTCCCATGTAGGCCATGTATTGCCCTAACGCACAGCCCAATACAATGGCCGCCAGAATAATCAATGACAATTCCGCCAGAACCATCCGCAATAATTGCCATCGCCCAGCCCCCACCGCCCGGAGAATGCCGAATTCATAACGGCGTTGTCTCACCGCGGCCGCCGCCATAGCAGCCACCGCAATGGCCGCCAGACCCATTCCGCCCAACGCTGCCAGAGATAACGCCCGCATGACGCGGGTGATAACATAATCCAACTCCCGCTTCATGTGCCGCACGGATGTACCATGCAGGGCGAAGCGTTGAAAATTCAGCAACCGCTGTAAAAAAGATTGTTTGCCGCCGGAGGCCAGAAACGCTTTGACCGCCGCCACCGCTTTCATCCCGCTGGCACTGGGCTTTAACGTCAGCATGACCAGATTGGGGCCGGTAATGCCAAATAATTCTTTCGCCTGCGCCAGCGTACCAATCAAGGCCACGGCCGCCGCCTGATGAAAAGCCTGCCGCACGCGCAAAAAGCTCTGGGCGATCGAAACGCCTGGCGACGTTACCACACCCACCACCGCCAGCCGTTTTACACCCCCCAATGTACCAACGGCCAATGTTTTCCCCGCCGCCAGATGCAGCGAACGCAGAGCGTCACCGGCGATCAACACGCCGGTACCGGCGTGCATGGCCTGCAGGGCGGAGGCTTGATGGCCTTGGGTAAAATGCACGCCCAGCATGCGCAGAAAGGTGTGAGGCTGCACGGCAACAAACAGCACCTGCTGTTGTTTTGCCGCACCGATCCGCGCGGGAATCCAAAAGGCCGTCAAGGCTGAAACTCCCGTTACGCCTTGGACGTGTCCGGGAATTTCCATCGCGCGATGAACGGACAGCGGGGTAATAGGACTAAAGACAAAGGCGTCAGGAAATTGGGCGGGAAATTCCCAGGATTCCAGCAAACCAATGCCCCGC
Source organism: Planctomycetota bacterium (assembly GCA_021805985.1). Classification (GTDB taxonomy): domain Bacteria; phylum Planctomycetota; class Phycisphaerae; order WQYP01; family WQYP01; genus JAMDCX01. The sequence goes on from JAJZDN010000029.1 coordinate 17,027, forward strand.
GCCTGCATGGAGACAAAAAAAGATATCGCCGCCAATAAGGCCGCCGCCATCATGCCCGCACGATAAGGCGATGCCGAGGTGGAAAACAACGTCGGTTCAACGTGCCAAAACCACGCCAATGGCCGCTTGAACCACCGCTCAAACACCGCGACAGTGACCGGTGCCAGCGCCACCGCCGCCAACAGGATCAATGGGCCACCCAATAGCACATACGCCCAAAGCGCCCAGATCGGGTTGGGAATCCACCACAGCAGAATTTGCAGTGCTAAAGCGCCTATGGCAACCCATAATGCGGGCCGCAAGGACTTAGCACTTGCGGCTTTGCTCATGTTGGCTACTGCGGCCATGGGGGTCACGCGCCAGGCTTTATACACCGGCAGGGCAATGCCCACGGCCGCCGCCAGCAATCCGGCGGAGCCGGCGATGATAAAGCTTGCAATGCCGGGATGAAACACCAAATCTCCATGCCGCAAATGATGCACCAGAAACCACGCCGCAGCCGCCCCGGCCGCCAGCCCCAGCAATATACCGCCAGCCATCGGCACCAAGGACTCTACCAGGGCGGTCAGGGCCACTTGATTGCGCGCCGCACCAATACACCGCCTCTGTCCGAAAAACCGCACCCGCTCCTGAATGCCTATCGCAAAGACTGCTAAGATCAGCAGCCCCGCCCCCAAGGCCGTGGGAACGGCTATCAGCCAGCGCAGGCGCTGCAACAAGTTTTCCATGGGCGCAAAGGGCTGGCGACTTTTCCCCATGGATCGAATTTTTACGCCGTGCCCCATGGCTTTTTCTAACGCCGTCATACCCGCCGCGTTGGTGACGCCTGGCTGAAATTTTATATCAATGCGGCCCCACCGCGGGACGGTGCCTGTGAGCTTTTGCAGGGTCTGGCCGGTGATATACGCGGAAGGAAAAGAAAAATAACGCTTCACTGCCGAGCGCTGCACCAGGCCGACAATCTTTACCTGCTGGGTGCCGCCGGGGCCCAGCAAGGTGGCCGTCATGCCAACCCGCGCATTAAGGCTATGAGCCAGGGCGACGTTCAGCAGGATCTGCCCAAGAGGCCTGGTCAGCGGGCCGCCGGCGGAAAACACCGGGGGAATAATTTTCTGCGCCGCGGGCCAACTTCCCACGATAAGGTGTGCTGGCCGGACGCGATGGCCGATGCGAATACGGGAAAAAGCCATGGTCCGGCCTGCGGCATATTGGACCACAGCGCAATTTGCTGCTTTGGATAATATGCCGGCCGGAATAACGGAATTTGCCCCCTGGGTAATAGGCGTAATGCGCGCGTCAACTTGCCCCAATACGGAAGCCAGGTTCTGTTGCAGCGAGGCTCTCATGCTGGAAAGCACGCTGCACGCAGTCATCACCAGGGCCACGGCTGCGGTAATGACTAAGGCGGTCAATAAGGGCTTAACGGGTTTACGCCAAAGCGTGCTGATAGCGAGTTGCAATGCTGCCGGCATCATCCTGCTCCTCCACATCAAAACTTCCCGCCAAGGCTCCGTCCCGCAGCACCAGCACCCGATCCGCATAGGCGGCGGCCGCCGGTTCGTGCGTGACCACCACAACGGTAGTCGGCGATGCCACAGAATCCGCCAGCACGCCTTTGAGTAATCGCCAGAAATTTTCCGCACTAATTGAGTCCAGATTCCCGGTGGGTTCATCGGCCAACAGGACACGCGGTTTAAGCAACAAGGCTCGGGCAATGGCGGCACGTTGCTGTTCACCACCGGAAAGGGCATCGGGCCGATGCGTGATACGATCGGCCAGCCCTAATGTGCCGGCGAGTTCAATGGCCCGATCCCGGATGGCTGGGGTATATTTTCCCGCCAGGCGAGCTGTCAACAGCACGTTGTCCAAAAGGGTTAAGGTGGGCACAAGATTAAAACTTTGAAATACAACCCCTACGGTTTCCCGGCGAAACAATGTGGCTTGGCTTTCAGAGAGTTGCGCCAAGTTGCGGCCATCAACGCTGATGCTGCCGGCATCAGGTGTATCGAGAAGCGCACAAAGGTGCAGGAGTGTGGATTTTCCCGATCCGCTGGCCCCCATTATGGCGATAAATTCGCCGGCCTTAATGGTCACGTCCACTCCCGCCAGCGCCCGCACGGTGCGGTGCCCAAAACGGTACGTCTTCTCCACGCCCGTAATGACAATTCCCCCCACATGTTTATCAGCTGGTACATCCATCATGCCGTTTATAATATGCGGCATCATGCCGGTAGGAAAGCGCCACGCGCGGGCGAAGCATTTGGCATTTGGCATTTGGCATTTGCCATTTGGCATCCGGCATCCGGCATCCGGCATCGGGGCGCGATCCGCCATTAGCTCAATGCGGCAGCGTTGAGTTGCCGCGGAAATGGGGCCTGATGCCGCGACGCGCCTTGGCCCGTCGCGATCGACGCAGCGCGTGGCGAGTCGGCATGGGGGGATGGGCCAATGAAACAGCAGATAAATCCAAGGTTTTTTTAACGGGCATTTTGGTTTATCATAGTGGCATGGCGGAGCAATTACTGACGGACAATTCGACCTCGCGCAAAAGGCTGCTGCTGGGAGCCTTGACGTTGTTGCTTCTGCTGGCCATTGGCAGCGCTTATGCCGTCACGCTGATCACGCGACTGGATGGCAATACGCTTTATGGCAACCGCGGCGCTATGCACGCCGCAATTAAAAGCTCGCGCGGATTGCAATACATAACGTCCGGCAATATTAACTTAGAAGGCCGCAACCGACATTACCAGCAAGTTTACCTGGTGTTAGCACCGGGATTAAAAGCACCCGCCAAGATGCTTGCCGGGCACGTGTACCGCAGGATGCTCTCCGGTGGGTGGCCGCATGAACGCAATGTGTATGTGGAGAGCACCTTTCGCCGGGGAAAGATGTATATTTATAAAGCCATGGGCGGTCCGCACGGTAAATTCATCTTTGTGGCGGCCATGCGACACCGACGCGTGGTGAATCTGATCAGTTATGAGGGCCGGAATCTGGATTTACCGTTAGATGAACAGGAATTTGTTACGCTGATCCAGTGGGTTCGGCAGAACCAACCCCATTAATATAATCTCGCACGGAGTTTTTAATGCGCGCACTTGCGATGAAACAATCATCCCGAATACTTCACCGGTATCCCCAGATCACTGTGACAGGCATCATGCTGGCACTATGTCTTGCCAATATGGGAATATTCCCTGCAGCGCAAGGTGCCCCAATGGCCGGCATGAAAATGCTGGCACCGGTCTGGATTGACGCCATGGATGGTTTTGAACTGCGCCCGCCCCTGAATTGCGAAGTATTGCAACCCAAGTTTAAGCCACCCCCGCCGCAAAAAAATGGAGCTATCCCCGTGATGCCCGGGACACTGGTGACGTTCGTAAATAATTCTCTGCGCTGGGGTGTTGTGGTACATCTTAGTGAATTGGAAAAAGATGTGCCCCTGAAAACCTTGCTGAACCAGACTGTTGCCGAAGCGCAACATAATTATCCGAAGGTCAAGGTCCTGGCGCAGCGAATGATAACCAACTCTGGTAAACCTGCGGGCATTCTGGTTTTACAACTCACAACCGCTGCCAACAATAAACCTGTCATGCGGCAACAACTTATTGTCCGCGCGGCACCCAAGCTCTATTACCTGCTGACATTTTTCAGTCCCGCCAATCAGGCTGATGGAGCGCGGGCCTGCTTTCTGGCCATGACCCAGCACTTTCATCTCTTGAACCTGAAAGTACTTCAGCAACAGCGGGCGGCGGCGGTAAGCGCCGGGCGCAGCTGGTTAAGAGGTATCTCCGCACTGAATCTTGCCCATAAAGCTATTCATCCTCATTTGTATCAGATTCAAGCCGGCGGGCGCGATATTGGATATGTACTTTTGTCATGTTACACCGGCACGGAAGATGGGTACACTGGCGTTTTCAGCGGCACCAACGCGCGCACGTTTTTACCCAATGGCACGGTAATATTTTCCAAGACCAGCAGTTTCTGGGCGTACGGCCAACAAGGCAAAACCCCCGGTCCCACGACGCATTACACCACATGGGATAAAGCCGTGGAAACGCTGATACCCATTAATAATCCACAGGAAGTCAAATTGCGGCAGGAACGCATTGTCATTGATCCGCAGACCCATAAGCCCAAATTAATACATATCAAAATCCCGTACCCCAACATGCAAATTCACTGGGCGCGGGAAACCGGCGATGAACAGGCCGCATATGTTCCGGCGCTGGATAAGCACGGTAATCCAACCGACTTGCTGGTTCATCACCGTTGGATGACAGTGTATATGCAGCGGAGGCATGTTGTGCCGGGCCAACCCAATAAGCCCACGCACTTTGAACTGCCCTCTTATATGCCGGCCTATCTACCGCTGACATTAAAATATTTCTGGCCCCGGTTAGTGAATCTATCCAAGCCCTCGGCTATGGGATTTGTCACCTTTAATTCCAGTACGCGCCATCTGGGCCTGCGGCTGCTGATGGTCCACGGCACCCAACGCATCACCGTTAATGGCCGGAAGATCACGGCATATCATCTCACTGAACAACTGGATCCAGGAATTTCAAACTTCTGGGTGAATGCCAAGGGCGTATTGATAAAATATCAGGCGTCTGATGGCACGGTATGGAAGCCAACAACCGCGGCGGCCATGAACACAAAATGGAAAGCGTCTCTGGCTGCCCTGAAACAATAGAGGATGGTGCAATGCGAAATTTTCTCAAGCGCGTGATTGTTCTGGTGGTTCTGACAACCATCATGGCGGCCGGCGTTAATATGGCCATCTATTTCGCGTCGCGCAATGCCCGTATCCTGGAACTGCAACGCGAGCGTAAACACCTGCTGGTGGTCATCAACCGCCTGACGGGGAAGCGCCGCATGGCCGAGCTGGTGGTGGATGGACAAGTCACCAACGGCAAACGGCAGGTGCGACAAACCACGCTTCTATGGGAGGAATTTGTCACCGGCAGTGATGGCAAGCGCAAGGCGCTGCCGTTAAAACAAATAGTCATTCCGGGTGATACGCCCTATGTGGATGGATATGTCTTGAAATTCCGCAAGAAGTTTGTGGAAAATGGCGACCTGCTTCGGGGCAAATCTCTGGCCTTCTTCCGCCGAATTTTCTCCAGCAAACAATCCCCGCAGTTAGGCAGCAGTCTGCTGGGTTCCCACGGCGTACCAGAGTGCCTGACTGGAAAATCCGGACGCCCCGATACTTTTACGCTTAATCTGTGGCGGCATATCCGGCAGCTCATGCAGCATCCCACCGCCGCTGCAAAGTTGGGGCTGGACGTGGTGCAGGGACAGGCGGTCTACCGGCCCGTTAAACCGGGTCGCTTGTATGTGATTTATCTGCAAAATGACGGCGGTCTGGAATTCACGCAACAAGCGGGTGAATCTTCTCTTATTAATCGCCTGCTGAAGGAAGCGGATCAGATGCATTCTCAAACCGCTACCACGGCCACTTCTCCGTGAATTCTCAATGAGTTAAAGGTGACACATGGCGCGTGATGGTTCTGCCGCTGCAACGGCCAGCGATTCCGGACTTTTGCCGGCGGCGTCTCCCCTGGTATCCGCCGTGTGGGTGGGTGCCGGCCTTTTGCTGATGGCTTTGGCCTTATTGCTGCGGCTTAACTCGCCGATGCTGGCCGACAGCGCGTTGCATCATCTCACGAGTCGCAATTTATTGGTCGCCGGCAATGTGCTGGCTGGTGCCGTATTTTTATGGAGTTGCCTGCTTCTGCGGCGGCGCATGGGGAAACATCTATTCCTCTGGATGCTGCTGACCGGCCTGATGTGTCGGATTATCCTGCTGGGCGGCACGCCGGTATTATCCACCGATTACTATCGGTTCCTATGGGATGGCGCGGTACTGGCGCACGGCCAAAATCCATGGCGCTATAGTCCACAGGCCGTCCTGGATCATACGCAGGCCGGGGTACCGGCTGTTTTAACTGCCCTGGCGCAAAGCCATCGCCAAATCATGCTGCATATCAACCACGCCAAGCTGGCCACGATTTATCCACCGGTCAGTGAAGTTGCCATGGCGCTGGCGGCTAAAATTTCACCCTTGAGCGCAACTGCACTGCGCTGCGTATATTTATTGTTTGACTGTGCCACGGCAACCGCGATTGCCCTGATATTGCGGCGTCTGCATCGGCCCATGTCCTGGTTGCTGATTTATTGGTGGAATCCCGTTCTCATCAACGCCTTTTACAATGAAGCCCACATGGATGTGATAACGTTGGCGTTTGTTGCCCTGTTTGCGCTGATGCTCATCATGGATCGCCCAAAATCTGCCGCCGCCGCATTGGGACTGGCCGTGGGAGCAAAATTCTGGCCCATCGCTCTGGCACCGGTCCTGTTACGACCGCTTCTGGGCGACGCAAAAAAATGCGCCACGGTTGCCTCCGTGCTGGCGTTGGTAAGCGCAGGGGCTTTAGCTCCCATGTTATTAACGGGCAAGCCGGCCTTTCATTCTCTGATCAGTTATGGACGCTACTGGCATGATAACGACGGGGTATTTCGACTTATTTCCCTGTTCTGGCGATGCGTGTTCCCGGCTGGGGCATATTACGGGCCTGCCTTGGCGGCACGCGTGAGCGTCGCAGTTATTTATCTGGCAGCGCTGTTTACGCTGAACCGCCGCAGCGCAAGAGGAAGCAACGCGATTCGTGTAGGCCTGTTTTCCGTGATGTTTATTTTTTTGTTAAGCCCGACGGAATTCGCATGGTATTACACCTGGATGTTGCCTTTGCTTGCCATTTACCCGCGGATTTCAATACTCCTCTGGTCCGTGACGCTGGGCCTGTATCACGCCCATTATTTCTACCCGTGGATAGTCTGGGTTGAACACGGCCCGGTTTGGGCGCTGTTGATTATTGAGATGTTCCAGCCGAAGGTGGCGAATTGGTTTGTGGGCGTGGCAAATCAGTCGGCCGTGCCGTAAACTCTTATGATGAATGTTGCGCCAGCCACACCTGAAAGCCTAAGTTCCATCCACGTGGCGGTGATCATACCTGCTATCAATGAACAGGAATCGATTGGACAGGTTATTGCCGCCATACCCGCATGGGTCGCTCGCATCATTGTGGCGGATAATGGCTCAACGGACAACACGGTAGCCATCGCACAAAACGCCGGTGCCACCGTAATCCCGGCAAAAATTCGCGGTTACGGCAGTGCCTGTCTGGCGGGCATAAGGGCGGCCGGAAACGCCGATGTTCTGGTATTTATGGATGGCGATTTCAGCGATTATCCCGAACAAATGGGGTTGCTGGTGCAACCGATTGCTGAAAATCGCGCGGATATGGTCATTGGGTCACGGACGCTGGGGCACCATGAACGCGGCTCATTAACGCTTCAGCAGCGCTTCGGCGGGGCCTTGGCTTGCGGGCTTATGCGTCTGTTCTGGCACGCACACTATACGGACCTAGGTCCCTTTCGCGCCATATCCCTGGGGGCGCTGGAGCAATTGCACATGGATGATCGCAATTTCGGTTGGACCGTGCAAATGCAGATTCGCGCCGCAGCAGCGGGCTTGCGAACCCTGGAAGTGCCTGTAGATTATCGCCGGCGCATCGGAAAATCAAAAATTTCCGGCACGTTGCGGGGCGTGATCATGGCGGGGTACAAGATTATTTATACCATCGGCAAAGAATTTTTTGTGGCACGGTCATATCCGAAACACGCCGAGAAAAAAAGGCGGGATTAACTCCTGGCCGTCTGGTTCCACCATTGCCGCGCGAAGGGTTCCAGTGCATCAACAAAATTGGTTGGCACATGGGTTAGTGTTACCTGGGAATCTTGAGGCAGCACGGCGAGCATGGGCGTATGCATAAGCTGCGGCAATTCATCCAAACTGCTTTGGACGGATATATCCCGCTCGATCGGCACCCGATTAGCCACCAGACCCACTACGGGGATATTGCGTGCCCGGATGGATTCCACCGTCAACGAGGTGTGGTTCAGCGTACCTAGATAGGCCCCGGTTACCACCACGGTTGGCAGAGCCAGTATCTGTGCCAGATCGGCGATGGTAAAGAGTCTCCGATTTAATGGCACCAGCCACCCACCGGCCCCCTCCACCAGCAGAAAATCACAGGCTTCACGCCAATAGTTGATGGCTAACGCCAGACGATTCCAATCCGGCTCGCGATTCTCTATTTGTGCCGCGACATGGGGTGAAACCGGAGCGGCAAATCGGATGGGGCTTATCGCCCGCATGATGTCCTCATTGGTGGTATCCAGCCCGGCCATAGTCGCCGCCAATAGGGCATCGGGTGAAAGCAAATCATCATCCGTGAGGTGCTTACCATTGCCGCGATTGGGATTTTTAGGACACCCCGACGCGACAGCTTTGCACACGCCCACCCTGATATTTAAACGTCGAAACGCCCCCGCCAGCGCCCCGGTCACTGTGGTTTTTCCAATATCGGTATTCGTGCCTGTAATAAACAGCCCGGGCTTACCGAATGCAGAGAGGATTTTATTGGGATGAACGGGAGTTTTTAGCTCCTCGACTTCATTGAATTTATCGGATTTCATGACGACTGCATCTCCTGCTTGCGACCAATGACCTCGTCCACGTTGCCTATAGATTCTACAACAATTTCCGTCATGCGTTGAATACTTTGCGCCTTGGCCGCCAACGGCGGCATCAGCACCAGCGTGTCCGCCAGCGGCCGCAAGATCAGTCCCTGTTCACGCATGGACGTGCACAATTCGCCCCCGATGCGCCAATGATAATTAAAGCGCGATCCCGGCTTGCGATCCGGTACAATATCTACTGCCGCCAGCAGCCCAACCTGCCGGATGTCCCCCACATTCGGATGCTGGCGTAACGGGGCCAGGCCTTGAGCCATAATGGTGGCGATCTCCCGTGCATGATCCAGCGTATGGGCCGATTGCATTAAATCCAGTGAGGCCACGGCCACCGCGCAGGCCAGCGGATGACCTGTAAACGTATGGCCATGAAAAAATGTTTTACCCTCCTGCGGGTCCGCGTAAAAAGCGTCAAAGATTTTATCGGTGGTCAACGTGGCCCCCAGGGGCATATATCCCGCAGTAAGGCCTTTAGAAATACACAGTAAATCCGGTGTGATGTTTTCATGATCGCAGGCAAACATTTTGCCCGTGCGCCCGAAACCGGTCATCACTTCATCACAAATTAATAGCACATCATGTTTATCGGCTATTTGCCGCAGTGCCTTAAGCGTGCCCGGCGGATGCATCAGCATTCCCCCGGCCCCCTGCACCAGCGGCTCAAGCACAATGGCCGCGTATTGCCCGGGATGCTGTGTGAAAAGTTTTTCGATATCCGCCTGCCAATGAAGGTTTCCCGCGTGCGGTGCGGACGCTTGCGGCGGCGCAATGGCGGCGTTGGTGCCGGCAAAGGGACGCAACAGCGGCGGAGCGATGCGATCCACCGAAAAACACAGCGGCTCATAAACCTGATGAAACGCCGGGATGCCGCCCAGAGCCACCGCGCCCAGCGTATCCCCATGGTACGCATCACGCAGGGAAATAAAACGACTTTTTTCCCTTTGCCCCCGATTCACCCAGTATTGATACGCCATCTTGCAGGCCACTTCCACTGCGGTGCTGCCGTTGTCCGAGTAAAATACGCGCGACAATCCTGCCGGGGCAATTTCCACCAGCCGCTTCGCCAGCACGATGCTGGGCACATTGCATAATCCCAGCAGCGAAGTATGGGCAATTTTATCAAGCTGCTGCCGAACTGCCTGATCCAGTTCTGCAACATGATGTCCATGCACATTGCACCATAATGATGACACTCCATCAATATATTGGCGACCCTGTGTATCAAAGAGAAATTCATCCTGCCCGCGTTCAATAATCGGAGGATCGGATTTTTCCATCCAGGCTTTCATAGGTGTAAACGGGTGCCAGAGATATTGGCGGTCCCACTGAATCAGTGTTTGCGTATCCGGTTGGTTCATCATAATGATTATAATAGCATGTGGAGGTGGCTATGGATGACTTTGCACCGCAATCCGCGACGGCACCTGGCTCCCAGGGGCAGGCTGCGGTATGGTTCGACTCACCGGAAGACCGCCGCCGACGCCATGATATGGTACGCCAGCAGATTCTCGCACGCGGGATCCGCCAGCCACGGTTAATCCGAGCCATGGCACGGCTACCCCGGCACTTTTTCACCCACAGCCACGAGCGTCTGGTGGCCTACGACGATCATGCGATGCCGTCAGATCATGGTCAAACCATCAGCCAGCCGCTGATCGTGGCGGTTATGACTGCGGCGCTTGATGCGCGGCCGCAGCAGCGGATATTGGAAATCGGCACGGGCACAGGATATCAGACGGCCTTACTTGCCATGCTGTATGCTCAGATATTTACCGTGGAACATGTTCGCGAATTATCCGTTGCGGCACAGGAGCGATTGCAGCATCTGGGCTTAAATAATATTAGCTATTGCGTCGGCGATGGCTCCAAAGGCTGGGAGGCGCACGGTCCGTATGACGGCATTCTGGTAACCGCCGGCGCGGTGGTGGTTCCCGAACCGCTGCTTGCCCAACTGGCTGACGGAGGCAGATTAATTATTCCGATAGGAAAGCAGAAGCTACAAATGCTTAAGCAGTTTGAGCGTTGCGGGCAGGAAATCCGATCTACGGATATTTTGGAATGCCGCTTTGTGCCGCTGGTAGGAGAATATGGCTGGCAGCTGGGAAGGAGCTAGGATTTGGGAGTTAGTAGTTAGAATTATTTGGAAGTGCTGCGCGGCGTTTTTGGTTTGCTCGGCAGATAAATCTGCCGGCTAACATTATTCCAGATTCAATACTTCAGGTTCCAAGTTCCAGATTCCTGGTTCCGCGGGACGCATGTTCCACCGATTACACCGATGGACACAGATTACGCCGATTACGCGGCTACCAGTGGGGTTGGTCTGGGACGATTGCGGTATGGGCGGCGCTCGTCGCCGGGCGACGACGCTAAACAGGGGGAGTTTACGTGCAGGGCAAGGGGTATAGGACGCAACGCGTGGCGGTTCTGGATGGCGGGCCATGCGATCCGGGGGATTATTTAGTTTTCAAATAGCGGGCGGTGATCAGTTATCACGGATCGCTGATCGCGGATCACGGATCACGGATCAATTCCGGGGCCATAGGGCGCGAGGGCGCGGGAAATCGGGCGGCGGCCCGATTAGAGCAAGTGAATTTAGAACAGGTGAGCAGTAGAGCACGTTCGGCTGGCGCAAAAGAGAGGCTGCCGCCGGAACATGAGACTCCTTCTGCGCTCGCCGGTTCTGATCAGCTTTCACATTTTTTCCCCCACACGCCGGATTGGAGCAGGAGAGAGTGGAGAGGTGAGCAGTAGAGCGAATCGGGCGGCGGCCCGATTAGAGAGGGGGAATTCGGAACCTGGAATTTGGAATCTGGAATCTGGAATCTGGAATTGGGCATCTCGCATCTGGCATTTAGCGGCGATGGCGCTTCAAGGCATTCTAACTTCTAACTCCTGGCTCCCCGGCACTGAGTGCTGGGTCTGCAATCCGTAACTTCCGGGCCTTACCAGATTGTCCGCACAGCCTTCGATCGGCGGATTGCTGCATCTGCGGTGATCAACTCCATTCCCGCGGCCTGGGCGGTGGCTCCAATTAGCCGGTCGGCGGGATCCTTTGGATAGCTTGCGGGCAATTGTGATAAACGAGCACAGGCGGCTCCGGTGATCGGGAGCACCACAAACCTCGCTTCGATTTCCGTAAGAAATGATTCCAGAGGTACTCGAAGATCAATACGCCCCTTATTCACCAGCATGGCCAGTTCCAGCAGGCTGATGTCCGAGATGGCCAGCCCATTACCCTCTTTCCGGGCTTTATCGATCCCCGCTTTGGCATGAGTTGAGAGCAGGTCGGGCGAAAATGCCAACCAGACGACGATATGTGTGTCCAGAAGGATCAAATGAGGTCTCCCCATTCCTTGGCGGCCAGCACGGGGCTGATTATATCGCCTGTAACAGCCCCTTTGCCCCGGAGAAAGTGATAGATGCTGTCCCCGCTGGTCTCGACCGGCACAAGCTTCGCGATGGCGCGGCCCCGCTTGGTGATAGTCACCGCTTCGCGCCTGGTTTGAACCTCGTCCATAATCGCCAGACATCGCGCCTTAAACGCACCCGCTGCAATCGTCTTCATGGAAAACTCCTTTACCATGGTCATAATACCATGGTCATTTTAGCTAAACAAATGGGACAACAGCAGGTGGCAGCGGCGATAGAGTTGGAAACTAGAAGTCAGGAGTTAGAAGTTAGAAGGTTTTGGAAGCGCTGGCGCTTGGCGGCATTTTGCATCGAGCATCTTGCATCTCGCATCTGGCATTTAGCGGAAGCGCTGTTGCTGTTGCTTTGTTCGGCCGTAGCCGCGCCGGTTACTGAATTTACTGCAATTACTGCTAATATTGCCAATACTGACACTGGGACCGGGAACCTGCAACCTGGAAGCCAAGCCGACTACTCAATATTGAATCTACTCATCAATACTGCAATTACTGCCAAATACTGATTTATTCTCGCGGAAGCGGTTATCCGCGGAAGGTTCCTATTACTTGATTTGTTAAGCTCACGGACCGGGCGGGTGAACGGAAGCGGCTGTCGGCTTTGCCGGCGGAAATAGCGGATTGGAGTTCCTTCACCCGGCTTTGAACGGCGTCCATTTTGGGATAACGCACTTCCCGGAAGCCGGTGACCGGTTCGGGGGCCATGAGAATATCCAGCCACAGGTTATAAAGCCACGGCTCATGGAGTTCGCAGGTGTCCACCAGACGGGTGTACCATTCACGGAAGGCCTTTTCACGTGCATGCCAGGCGGGCATGAGCGTGCGCAACCAGCGGCAGTGACGCAACACGCGCATTTGCCAGTCATAGCCTTTGAAATGGAATCGGAGCTTAAAGCCGGCGATATCAAATTCCGGTCGGTTCAAATGGACATATTTAATTTTGTCGCCATTGGCGGGATTCACATTATACCGGCGGCGATCGCGGCGATATTTTTCCGGGCTGGTATACATCATGGCAACATATACTTCGTCTTTAATCATCATCACTTTGGCCAAATTCCAGATCACCGCGCGGGTCACGGCAAAATTTCGCGCCAGGTTATCCTGTTGATAGGTTTTTACGACGCGCGAAGCGTAGCCGCGGGCGTAGGGCAAGGCACCCCATTGGATAGCGTCAAACAAGCGGATGACATAATCCCGCTTGAGACCATCTTCCAACTGCGGCATTTGCTCGAGCGTTTCGCGGCATATCCGGCGATATTCATCGGCGTTGCGCTTTCCCCAGATGGAACTGACCATTAAAATGTTGGCCTTGCGTTCAATGGCCTGATCCACGGTTTCCACTTCGCGCGGGGCGGCAACACCAAAAAGATCCGGACGCAGAACAATTTTCCGGCCGATGTTAAACGCACGATAATTACGTTCAAATTCGCGGCGGACGGCATGGCGAATCGCCCAGGTAATACTCTTGTAAGAAACGGGAATAAACCCAAGCTGGTAGGCTACCCCCAACATCATAATGTTGGCATAGAGTTTGGAATCCAGCAGGCGCTCGCATAAATCACCTACATTAAAGCTGAAAAACTGCCCCGGCTTGCATTGGGCTTTAATCATTTCAGCGAGTTGTTCCGGCGAAAAATCTTCCCGGCCCAGTAAGGTCAGAATAGTGGGCGTTTTTCCGGTGTTAATTACAGCATGCGTGTATTTGGGCGAGGCCACGCGAAGATTGTCCTTAGGTGAAATGGCGCGGGCCGCCTCCAGTGCGTCGATGCCAATGAGCAGGTCCGCCTTGCCATAGGGAGTAATGGCTGAGCCTTGCACGCTTTGGCGGGCAAAAAGTAATTGGCTGAACACGCCGCCATTACGAATGGCCAGACCTTTTTTATCTACAAAGGCAATCTGATAGCCTTCTTTATGGCCCGCGCGAACCAGAATTTCACCGGCCACACCGATGCCCATACCGCCCACGCCCGCCAGGTAGCAACGCCAATGCTCGCCCATTTTCATCATGGGCGGTTCGGGCATTCCGGTGAGGTCCACCACTTCATCCGGCATGCGAGGCGGGCGTTTGCGGGTAACAATTACCTGCTCAAAACTGGGACAGGCATCAATCCGCGAGCAGGCCGCATCATTGACGCAACTGGTAAAGTCCGTCTGGATTTTCGGACCGTAATCGGTCTGGGAAACTTTCAGCGCGGGGCACCCGGTCTGCTTGGTGCATTCCAGGCAGTATTCACAGACTTCATCGGTAATGTTCATGTACGCTTTGGAGCGGATGAAGCCATGCTCTTTTTTCTCCTGCACTTCGGCGCGGTGCTTGCGGCGATTAAACGTAATGCCGCACTCTTTGTCCGCGATGATGATCTTGACGCCATCCTGGAGAATCACAGATTCCAGCAGGTCTTTATATTTATCCCGTTCAGCGGGATTCACGCGAAATACCCGTGCCTGAGGTTCATCGCGGCCATCTTTGCCTTTGATTCGTAAGGTGCCAGCTGCATCAGGAATCAGAGAGCGCACGATGCGTTCAATATCATGAGCCAGAACGGGTGCTCCGGTAATATCTTCGTGGAGTGTTGGGTTGGGTTGATGCCCGGTCATGGCGGTGGTGCCATTCTCCAGGATGATGTAGGTTATGTCCTGTCCCTGATTGATCGAATTTCCAATTGCCAATTGTCCGGAGTGGAAAAATGTGCCATCGCCCATGAACACAATTTGCTTATTGGTAATAAACGGATCGACTCCGCCGCCGGTAGCACCGCCCAGGCCCATGCCGCTGTAATTGTGCATCAGCGGCTTATTAGGCTCAAACATCATCATTGTATAGCAGCCGGTATCACCATGGGCTACAAGGTCCATGGGGGGTTTGCCGTAACGTTGCTGCATGTATTGGGCATTGAGGAAGTTACCGCGAATTTCCAGCAGAGCGCTGGAAGAGTCTCGATGCGGGCAACCTGGGCAATACGCGGGGGTGCGAATCGCGACATCCACCTTGGAACTGTTGGCCAGGGCGATGGTGTCGAGTTCTTCGGTGAGGCGCCCGTTGGAAAGCTCGTAGGGTATATTGGGCGTATCGCGTAGAAAGCCGGTGAGCAATTCAATAAGAATCGACGGATGCAACCCGCGAGTCGAAGGAATGCCGGGGCGATTATTGGGAAATAATTTACCCCAGATTTGCGAACTGACGGCGGGATTGTCCGGCTCAAGCTGGCGCAACTGCGATAGATGATCTGTGACTTGCCGTTCTATAAAACTGCGTCGCTCTTCCACGACAATGATACGTTCACACATTTCCGAGAGTTGATTTACCAGGGTGGTATCGACGGGATAACTGATGGCTAGTTTGAGCATGGGAAATTGTCCCAGTAGCCCCATTTCCTGCAAGGCGTGCATGAGCAGCATGTGCGAAGGCCCGGAGGATATAAATCCTACGGGAGCCTTTTGGGATCTGCCACCGCGCCAGGTGCGTTCAATGGGATAGAGAATTCGCGATAATCCCAGTTGCCGACAGCGTGCCAGAAGTGCTGCAAAACGATCATCAAAGGTCAGTTCCTGCCGCCAACTGCGGGGTGGAAGCAGCACGGTGGTTTCAACGGGAATTTTGCCGGTTTCAATGGCGATACGATCATTGGTGCTGATGGTGGGCCAATAATTGGGTCGGCATTCCACGGTGCCACCGCCATCGGCGATCGCCACGGTGACCATCATGCCGATATATAATTTAGAGGCTACGGATAGATCAAAACCGTGCGGCACCCAATCTTTGAGTTCCTGGGATGTGGCGGGTTCGAGCACGGGCACACGCAAATGCTCAAAGAGAAACCGCGAATCCGCCGGGACTTGCGTGGAATCACTCCAGGGATCATCACCAGAAACGATCATCGCTCCGCCGGTGGGATGCGGTATTCCAGATAAATTGCCCAACGCCAGAGCATCCGCGGCCACGTGCAGGCCGACGGATTTGAACACCGCAATTCCTTTCACGCCGACCATTTGAGCGCCATTGAGCATAGCGACACTGATGGCCTCATTGTTAGCCATTTTGGCGCAAACGCCTTTTTCCTTCAGGAGTGCGGCAATATCATGGCAAGAATCAAAGAAGCCGGCCAGCGGAGAACCGGGATAACCTGTGAGTAGCGCAACGCCCCCCGGAGTCTCCAGGCAGCCTTTAAGAATCAATTCGGCCCCACCGAAGATTTCCGAGCCTGACTCAATTTGAAAACGTTGATCAATCTTCATCATTTATCCGCTGAGAACCTCTATAAACCATGACCGATGAACTTGCGCCATCGATTCCCGCCGCCCGTTCCCGCGAGGGCCTCATTATACCCGTTGCGGGGTCAGATAACCAGAAAACGCTATCAACAAAAACGCCATTAACATTCCACAGGGCATGCAGGAACGCCCATGGGCATGCACCGCCTGCGGAATCAATGCGCCACGGCCCTGCCCGCCAACAAGCGGATGCGCCATTAAAGGTTAAACGGATAAGAGATACTCGTATTGCCGATGCCTTTGGTCGGTTCTAATCTTCAGCCTTGTCGCGAAGCCCCGCGGCGCAGTGGCAGCAATAACAAGCTGCTGCCGGCCGCCAGCAACAGACTTAACATGCCGGGTTCCGGTACTGGGGTGGTGGAATTCGCATAGTTGAAATTACTGATGGTCTGCTGATAGGCGGTTGCGGGAGTACTGCCGGTTTTTCCCTCAAAGCCGAAGTTGGTGCTGACCCCCAGCGTCGATGCAAGGTTGATATTAAAGGTAAAGACTTGCCGTTGCCCGGTGGACGTGCTGATTATTTCCTGCAAACTTGTCGTGCTGGGGTCATAATTTAGCGCTACGCCAACAATCGAGCCGGTGTAGAGAAAATTGGTGGTAATCGAGTAGGCCCCTTGCGATGGCGTGGAACTTGTGCTTCCGCCCGCGCCACCACCGTTAATGCTGCTGCCACCGCCGCCACCGCCAGTGTTGCCGGGATTACTGTAATAGGTGACGTTGCTGGCATACGGATTAATTGTAAATTCCAGGCCCGGCGTGGACGAGGAACTATTGCTTAGAAAAAAATTAGCCAGCGTGCCGTTTAAGGCCGCCGGCGGTGTGCTGGTGTTGGGAGAAATGCCTGCACCACTGACACCATAATCAAACGAAATTGAAAATGGACTGGCAGTGGAAAGCGAATCGTTGGATAAAAAAGTATTATCTTCCGCCGCCGATAGATCAGACGCGGTGCTGGTGGTAATGTTGAACGCCTGTCCGGCTACGCCACTGGCACCGGACCCGTTGTTCGAAAAGCCGCCCAGATCACTTGGCGGAACGGTTGTCGCTTGAGCCGCAACCGCACCAGCCGCTGTCGCTGCGGCAAATACCGCACTGAAAACCCAACCACGATGTTTTGAAATAGTCATAATTCCGATCCCCATAACCTTATGGCACAGATATTACCCCGATGGCGCAGATATTATCTCGCCCCGGGAGCCTGTCCCAGTAAATCACCACGTTGCTAAAGTTCCATCCTGCCATCGCGCTGCGATCGCCCTTATGCACCTGACCAGCAAGTGCCATCCCGCCGAGTTCGGTAGAGACACTATTCCCAACGTCTCACCGCACTAATAGTTGCAGCACACCTGCATGGCCCCGCCGATTGACCGCACCCCCGTGCCGTCAAACAGGCAATAAGTGCCCGCTCGCCCGCCGCTTCGGCAACAGCAATATTCCCAAGCCGGCCAAAGCCATGAGGCTCAACGCCGCCGGTTCCGGCACGGCTACGGTAATCGATCCGTGATGCGCGGGGTTCACCGAAGCCGGGAATCCGAATTGCGGCACTGGATTAAAAGTTCGCACATAATACGGTGCATTTTCCGGCAGGGAATAATTAGAACGTGCCGCGCCTGATTGCCTGGCTCCGCCAAATAATTCCGAGACAAATTCCTGATTATCATCCACCTGCACCAACTGCCCACCGGTGATAAAATTCGGCACCGCCGTTTTATTACCGCCTTCAGTTACCACAAACATCGAGAGTTTTTCATTGAGGACATTGGCCTCTTCGGGAGTCACAGCGCCGCCGGTTTGTGAGGAATAATCGCTGTTACCGGAGTTGGAAAAGCTTGAACCACCAGAGCCAATAGTCCAAAATGATTTGGCATTTACACCGGAATTCATCAGTGCCGTAGGGCCGTTGTCGCTGAACGTCACCACGCTGGTAGTTGATGCGTTAACCACCGGGGCGGCACCTGATGCTAACAAGGCCGCGGCGGAAATTAAGCCTGCTAACGATAATTTGATGTACTGCATAGAAACCTTCTCTCTTTACCTGAAACTCTGACTCACTTCCGGCGGACGCCCGCCATGGGTGTCCAAGAAATCCGGCGATTTTTTTTACCGTGCATTATTTCAGAACTTGCTCTCACGCCCATGAGCTTAGCAGTGCAGAAACATGCGCACCGGGCATTCATGGCCCTAACAAGATTTGAGCATAGAATCTTCATCGGTGATCGTCAATAGGAACATCAGTAATATTACAATTTTTGCCGACAAAATCGCGTTATCAGACGCGAAGTGTTTCCGATAACTTCTTTTTACTGCTTTTTAGAAGATCAGTGCGATTTTGGGGTCAGTATCATGATCATCCGGCGGCCTTCAAGTTTGGCGTCGCGTTCAGTTTTACAAACGTCTTCCAGATCGGCGCGAATCTTATCAAGAACTACCCGACCCAGATCCACATGAGCCATCTCACGGCCCCGAAACATCAGATTGAACTGCACTTTGTGGCCATCTTCCAAAAACTTGCGGGCTTTGTTCATGGTGGTGTCGCGGTCATGGGCGTCAATTTTCACACTGCGAATGCGCAGTTCTTTCAGCTGCGCAACGTGCGACCCGGCGTGCGACTTCTGTTCTTTTTTCCGTTGTTTATATTTCCATTTGCCGTAGTCCATCACACGGCAAACTGGTGGCTTATCCATGGGGGAAACTTCAACGAGGTCCAATCCCGCCTCCCGCGCGAGGCGCAAAGCCTCAAGCAGCGGGATAATGCCCACTTGATCATCATTTTCGCTAATCAGGCGAACCGGAGATATGCGAATCTGTTCGTTGCAACGCAAACCGTGATGGCTAATAGTCAATGCTCCTGAAAACTTCTGCCGGTGGCCTTATGGCCCCACGCATAAAACAATGGTTATTTGTACCGTATTATGGCCCCAGAGTCAAAAGTGATGCAATTTTTTATTTTTTTCACGCATTGTGTTATAAACAAATTGCTTGCGGATACGTATAATAGCCGCAATGAGGTCTGCCATGGCCGGCTGACGACAAGGCGTTTGCGGTGCGGCCTGGTTGGCTTAGTGCTATGTAAAGGAAGGTTTTATGGGTCAGTTTTTTAATTCATCCGGTTCAGGATACAACGATTCGCTGGTGCCCGGCGTACAGTCCGACATATTGGAACAGCGACATTTTATGAGCCGGGTGTTCGGTTGGATGACCGTCGGGCTGCTGATTACCGGGATTGTGGCGTTACTTGTTTCAGAGAACACTAAATTTGTGGACAGCCTGGCAGGGGGCGGATACTGGATTGTGATGATCGCGCAGGTCGGCCTGGTTATATGGTTTAGCGCCGGCTTAAACCGCATGAGTGCGGGCCTGGCCACGCTGCTCTTTCTGGCCTACAGCGCAGTAACGGGGCTGACGTTTTCAATTCTGTTCCTGATTTATACCCAGGCGTCAATCGCTTCAACATTTTTTATTACGGCCGGCACGTTCGGCTCTATGGCCCTGTACGGATATGTCACCAAACGCGATTTAACCGGCTTGGGCCATTATGCGGGTATGGCGCTGTGGGGTGTGATCATTGCCATAATCGCCAATTGGTTTATGCATAGTTCCGGGTTGCAGTCGCTTATTAATGTGGTGGGCGTGTTGGTGTTCGTCGCACTGACCGCCTACGATGTTCAAAAGGCCAAGTTTATGTACCTGGCCGGCCCCGACGGGAGCCAAGTGAGTCAAAAAGCAGCCGTCAGTGCGGCATTTAATTTGTATCTGGACTTCATTATTATGTTCGAGTTCCTGCTGATGATGTTCGGAAACCAGCGCGATTAATTTTTTCACGGCCCGTGTGGACGCCGCGGCTAGGAGCCTGGCCGAGTGCGAGTAATCGCCGGGTTGTGACGAGGTGCATCCGCCAAGCGGCGACGACGGCCTGCGCCAATCCAACCACCCGCCATGCACCACCTGTTTCATCCGTACCGGCCGCCAGCTGCGAAGGCCACTTCTTCAGGTTCATCGCTGGCGGTGGCTGGCCAAAGCAGTATCGGACGGATCCAGCGTCCACGGCCGGGGGCCGCAAGAAAATAGCGCAGCAGGGACACGGAAAAGTCCGGCAACTGTGGCATATATGGCAGCAGATGGTATCGGCGAAAGGAAAGTGCTGCGTTAAGCAGCCCCACGGCGGCCCGCAGCCGGGTTAAAGTACATGCCGCTCCCTGGAATAGCACCCAATATCCGACCGCAACGTCGCTGTTCACCTGAGCGCATATACCAAGTCCAGTCTCCGCGGTAACCTGTAACCCGCGTATAGCATCTCGCCGTTAGCATCCCCAGCAACTCCAAAGCATTTTTATCCGGCGAGCGCGCTTACCGCTGGAACTCCGCTTGTAGCTTCTTTGCAATCAGTTTTGCCCGCTCTGTGAGGAACTCGTCAAAGTTCTCGACCAGGTAGAGGCGCGGGTCGTCGGGAATCAGGTGCCGCTTGACAAAGCCGGGCCTGTCATTCACGTTGTCGGGGGCGTTGAGCCATTGGTCGAAGGATAGATCGTTCTTCCGGCCTCGGTTGGTCTCCACGTCGAGCAGTTGGAGGGTTGCGATGCTGTTGATCTTCTCGTCGCTGAATTTTCCCTTCGTTCTTGACCGCGAAATGGGCATCCTCCGCACTGATGCTGCCCATTTCCGTCCGGGCGTCGCCTTGGAGAAGGAACACGAGCTTGATCGGGTTATCCTGGTTGAGTCCCATTGCCCCGTACTTATTAAGGGTCGTATCCAGAAAAGTCTCCATCTCCCAGTTGAAACCTTTTAGCATCGACGCGAATAAGTCGTAGGTGGACAGGCGTGTCCCACCGTCATTGAGCCGACGGAACAGCTCGACAACATGCTGCGTGTTCCTAATTGAATCCAACTCACGGTTCAGACTTACCGAATCCACCCCGACGCGCGCATCGACGAACACGTTCCGCCAGAACGCATCCACGTTCATGCGGAGGGTGCTCGCCCTCAATTCGTCAATTCGCCCTTCGCGGATGAGCGTATCTGCCACTGCCAAGGCATTTTGTCGGCACCTATTTCAAACACTGGCATTGACGTTGCGCAAGGCTTTCACCGTTTTGACAATCCCGCTTATCTCAAGATTATGCAGATACGCGTCCACAGTCATTGGCGGAGACTTAAGAGATAAACGGTGGCGGCGGGCTGCGCGGCATGCCATATCGGGCACCATCTCAACCAGAAAGCTAATGAAATCGTCTGGGGAACGGGCCTCAATGTCATATTGCTTCAGTGCGGACACGGGAAAATGCTTCAGGTTAAAGGTTACAATCATGCTAGCCCGACAATGGAGTGCCGCGGCTAATACATGACGATCAGACGGGTCCGGCAACGTGAGATTACCAATTCGATTTTCGAATCCAAATACCAGCGAGTCAGTGGCGTTCTCATTCATCAAATCGCGAATTCGCTCAACCTGACGCCACGTAATGTCAGGCCGATTTTTCAAGACCGCCCGCATCCACTCTTCGTGGACTGTATTGCTCCACCGCGCCAGAAACAAGCGGTCGACTGCCATATACATTAATAGACTGCGTAGTGCCGCAGGGTACAAGACGCATGCATCAAAGAAGACAACGGGGGGCAGGTCGGCCATTAAATTAAGCCCAGCTTTTGGTCAAGCGCGGATAGTTTTGACAATGTTTTCAAGCGGCGGCGGTTCATCTGTTTTTTATACGCCAAGGCATCGTCAAGCAGTATGCGCCGATGGCTTCCAACTGTATGGAACGGAATCAGGCCCGTTTCCAATTGTGATATAAGAAACGGCCGCGATACCTGGAGCAGGTCGGCAGCCGCCTGCGTTGTCAATTCGCTGTGCATGGGAAGGGCCGCGACTTTTCGGCCTTGCGCCATTTGTTCCAGCACGTCCACCAAAACTCGCGCCGCGGAAACGGGTATCGTGATAATGGGGCCGGACTTTGCTTTGAGTTGAATTTCCAGCGTCTGTCTTTCAGAGCGCCCCTGGGTCAGCACGGAACGAAGCCGGCGGCCGGCCTGACGCGCCAAATCCGAGTCGCCGCGAATCGGATTGCTTTGCGGTAATGTTTTCACCAGTGTACGCATATGAGATTTTCACTCCTTTATGGCTTTCCAGAATAGCATCTAATCGAAATAAACGCAAATCAAGATCGCTACGCGGAAGCGCGTAAAAAAACGATCCAGCGAGGCCGTCCAAGCCGAATCCGACCTCCAGTACTCTTTCCCAGCAAGAAATCAGGGTACGCAGCAAGGCCGTGCACTGCGGACGCGGCTTGAGGGGAATCCAGACTAAAGTTCCTGCACATTGTATGGAGTCCAAAATGAACTGAAAAAAGACGGCCGCCTTCATTCAAGGGAAGAGAGTTGCAAGTCGCCCCACCGGCGGTTGAGGCGAGCAAAATTACCGGCTTCCTTGTATCAGCGACTGTCGTCCTTTGCCCCATCTCCCCGCAGTTCCACGTAATCATGCTGTCGATCGTTACGCCGCGCCAGTTCACTGGCATATCTGCGTCCCAGCCACGCGCTGTTGGATGCCGCCCACTGCGTAAGCTTTGCGGTGCCCGCCGGCGGTGCGTCCACATACAAGCGGCCCTCCATCAGCCCGCGTATCTCATCGCGGGTAATTATTACATCGCCCACATACTTGCCCATCAGCCACGCCAGGCTGTATCCCAGAACAGGGTTTACGGAAACGATCGGCCGCACGCAGCCGATCGTTTTCCCCGTCACCTCAACAAGTTCCCGGTAGGTGAAGGTTTCCGGGCCGATGGCCTCTACAATGCGGTTACCCTCATCCGCCGCACATTGGACCGCCAATTCAGCTAAATCATCCACGTAAATCGGTTGCATTTTGTAGTGGCCATCGCCAAACACCCCAAACACCGGCAGATGCCGCAACACCCATGCGATATTATTAACCAGAATATCTTCCTGGCCGAAAATCACGGCAGGTCGCAATATTGTGTAATTAACACCGCACTGCGCCAGTGCCTTTTCCACCTGTGCTTTGCCGCGGAAATATTCCAGATCTGATTTTTCATCCGGATGGGTAATGCTCACGTGCACAATGCGCCGCACGCCGGCCGTCTTGGCCGCGGCAAACAATCGCCGGCTGTTTTCAATGGCCTCTGCAAAACAGAATTGCCTGGTATTAAACCGTACCCAGTAGGTATTAAACAGGACGGTTACGCCCGCAAGTGCCTCCGCCAGCTTTTCCGGCTCCTGCCAGTGAAACGGTTGAACCTCCACGGACTGGCCAAAAGGATTATGCCGCTGCGGCGAATTGGTCAATGTTCGTACGCGCGCTCCCTGTGCCAGCAACCGCCTGGTGATATATTTTCCCGAGTAGCCAAAGGCCCCCGTAACCGCATGCAGCGGCGAATCGTTCATTCCATCCTCCATCATTTTCCTTTTCTTTTCCAACATCCCACCATCGCAATACTACCGCCAACATTATAGAAAGGCGGGCAACAGGAATAAAAACAATGCCAAGCTGAATAGCAGCACAGGTAGCCCGGTGATGAACCACCAGACGTACATAATATCAGGCATTTCCTGACCACGATGCCTCAGCAGCGACATACAGAAACTACCAAGATACCACGTTCCCAGGCAAGAAAAAATGGCAAGGACGGCAAAATCTCCGGTTTGCCCCGCCAGGAGCCTGTCCGAGTAATGGCCGGGATTGCGATGGGTCTGAAATGTCCCATATGCACGCCGGAGGATCGAGCCGACTCTTAATAATGAGTCTGCGAGATCCGACAACAAAGCAGACGGGGCATTTCAGGCTCACCCCGCGGGGCGGTGTGACAGGTACCGTCCGGGGCAAAAAACACCGCCGCCTCATTTCTTCGCTCTCGTGCGCCCACCGGATCCAACGCAAGCCAACCAGAGCAGCGCTAATCCTGTCCCTGCAAAAAGCCCCACTGCCAGCTAAGTGGTTTTCCCGGACCCACTCTACACGGCTTGCAGTTTTCAAATTCCTTAGGCGATGGAACGCCCGCTGGATTCCCACGAGCCCCGGCCTGATACCAGTCCAGTTTCTGCAGGACGGGGTTGGGTGATATACCCGGCACGATACCCGCTACGTTCGCGTTTCACCTCCCTTTTCGATGTACTAATTACACTTTAATTCCTAAGCTCCGCAAACGGTTGCGTTGGCGGATCGTGAGTGGTTTCCCAAAATCAGATCGCATCCTGCAATACCCGAGCAAGTACTTGTCGTCGGCAGCCACGCGCAGCAATGCGAAGGCGGCTACAGAAAGTGCACCCGATTCCCTGCTCCCAATCTCATAACCCTCTGCGACCTTTGCCAATATACTGAGGCTCCTTTGTATTTTTCGTCGCGCTTGCCCAAGTCGTTGCGCTTCGCCGTTACCCCGCGCACCCGTTGCCTTCGGCTGGCCGTAGGAGAATACGGCTTTCTTCTCCAGCCAACCCCGCCTCCGGGCACCCCCGCTAGTTTCGAGCATTCGATAATCCGCATCCCGAACAATGGCATTTATCGCTATTGCACCGCTCACTAGGGCGGTATATGCCCTGCTGCGGGCGGAGTACCTGCTGGCAATCCCTTCAAGAATTTCCAGAGTCGGCCCCTGCTTTTCGAAAAATGGGTGCTCCGTCGCCATAGCAATCCTCGTGAATGTGGAGGCGTATTCCTCCGAATGTTAATCAAACAGACCCCGTCTAATGTGAAAATACAGGCTCACGAGGCCGACCGGCATCTTCACTTCAAAATAGTGCTATTCCTATTATAACATCGATCACGACATCGCCTACGGTAAGGTCTCCGGCAGCAGCCCCGGCCCCTTCCGCGATATCAATGGCAGGCCCAGGCCACGGGCAATCAGCGGGTTCAAGGCTTTTAAGGCATTCGAGATACGCCTTATTACAGCCCTTCTCACACTCAATGTAATAGCCCTTATTACGGCGGAACGGCCATGGTGGGGGTCTATTCCAGCAATCGCTGACGCAGTTGTTTAATTCGAAATCGCGATCTGCCTTAGTGAGTATCCTCGTCGGGTCCACCGCCACCACCGCCCCTCCACCGACATACCCATACAAATTCACCCCGCCGGCGTAGCCGATGGGGTCGCGTTGCAGCCAGCGGCCCAGCATGGCGTTGTAGCTGCGATTAGGCACGTAATAGGGTTCCACTTCGGGATCGTACCGGTAGCCGCAGAAGATAATTTCATTGGCACCGGCGCTGCGCTCAAATATCAATGAGCAATGATCAATGAACAAGTCATCGGAACTTCCAAATTTTTGATCCGTGGTCCGCGGGCCATGAAGATTGCAGACGTCCACAGTTTCCCCGTCCCGCTGTAACCCGCAACCTGCGTCCGGCATCTCGCATTCAGCGGCGCATCGCTTCCATAGCCTTCCAACTCCTAACTCCCAACTCCTAAATACTCGTCCCGCCCCCATCCCCTTTAACCTCAGTGGTGGGTCGTTGTGGTTATATTGTTCATTCAGTGCGACCATCAGAGCTGTTCCGCAATCGACAATTACCAACTACAGCTTACCCCGCCACACATGTTCTCACAACTCCGAAATCGGGAACATCGCTACACGCTCATATTGCACCGCAGCTCGCAAATTAGTCGCGTCCCCCTTTGGCTTCGCCCCGTTCAGCTGCTTTGACGGATATCACTGGACGCTCCGAAGGTTTTCCACGGGCGTAATAGATTTTCAGCCCGACTGGCCGCAGGGCGTATATCCCGGTTACGCACGTGTACCATGCGCGAACAGGCATGTTCACCTGCAATTTCCCCTTGGCGAATGTTTCGCTTTCGTGGCTCATCCAGTCAAGCAACGGTGCCGGTATTCTGCCGGCCCGAGAGCTTCTGTTCCGCAGGGAAGGGGGAGCTTTTTTGATCAGTGTCTCTGCTTCGGACCTGATATTGTTGCAAACCGCCGCATCGTACATCTGCTGTCCGCGAGGCCACTCCGTATGGTTCACGCGTATAAGCGACCAGGCAAGGTAGAATGATACGCACCCTAAAGCGAGGATGCTTCCTGCCATAGCCACACTGCGCCAGCCTCGAGAGACGGCCACTGTTGCAATCATCATAGTGGCCGTTAGAATCGTCTGGATTACCGGCCAACCCCTATGCCAGAAGGGCGTCAACATGCTCGCAATAGTGTATATACCTACTCCAGCGAATATGGCAGCAATTAGACGATACTTGTTAAAGAGTCCTCTGTTGGCAATGGCCACGCCAAGGGCTACAAGACCCGTTAAGAGTTGAGCGCACATGATAAATACCAGCAATGTCGCCATTTCAACGCACACCATTAATGACGGAAGGTGGAAAGGTCATTTGCATAAGAAATACTTCAATCGACCACCTCGCATACAGGCAGTGTGTCCATTCCATTTTTCCGATCCGTGATCAAGGATCCTTGGTGATTTTAAAAATCCACAGTTTCCCCGTCCCGCTGTAATCTGTAACCTGCGTCTGGCATCTCGCATTTGGCGGCGCAGCGCTTCCGAAGCCTTCTAACTCCTAACTCCCAACTCCTAAATACTCGTCCCGCCCCTGCCCCGTGTAACCTCGACGGCGTGCTGTTGTGGTGAAATTGTTCATTCAGTGCGACCATGCGGTTTTCCTGATCACGATCCGGCTGATGATGGTATCGCCATTCTACTGCAAATCTCCGGTTTGCAAACCATTGAACATTACCCACTCTAACCGGCGGTGAGTGTTTCGCCGTTGCCGCGACAGCCCCCCTTTTGCGCCAGCCTGTCAAGTCCTGATCTAAAGTTGTCACATTATTGTTCACTGTTCGCATCCAAGTTTAGCTTCCTTCGGGGGATCGCGTGGGGGCGTCTGCGCAGCGCAGGGAGGGCGAGCGCAGCGAGTCCGACCGCAGCGGAGCAGACGCCCCCACGCGGCGCGATTCCTCATCCTCTTGCCGGACCTTCTGGCACGCTGCTTCGCCTCCCGCTTTTGGCCTTACCATCTCCGGTATTATCCCATCGCTGTGCACCTCCTGCGGTACACGCATCTTGAGCTTTCCGTGCGGACGGCATTGGTTGTAAATCGCTACCGCCTCCGCCACCGCTGGGGCCACCATCGCCTTGCGACTAAAGCTTGTTCCCATTCCCAGTTCCTGTTTGAGAATCCCGTTCAATCGTTCCGCCTTCCCGTTCTCGTAGCAGTGGTTCTCTTCCGTCATGCTTATTCCCATCCCAGCTGCCTTTAACCGCTTGATATACGGCTGGGAGCAGTACTGACTTCCCCGATCCGAATGATGCACTGCATACGCATCAGCAGGTAACTGCTTGATCGCCTGGGCCCCGGCCCGAATGACACCTTCCATCTCCAGTGTATCGCTGCTATCGAATCCTATGATCTTGCGACTAAAGGCATCCATCACCAGGCTTAAATACATAAACCCTTCGCCTGTTCGGATATACGTTATATCGCTAACCCAAAGCTGATGTGGACCGGTGACCTGCATATCCTTGGCAATGTTAGGATACACCGCAAATCCATGCCTGCTGTCGGTTGTGCGGGCACCACGCTTGGGGCGTTCTATGAGCATATTGTGCCGCCTTAACAACGCAAAGAATCTATCCCGCCCTATCCTCACTCCGGCCGCCTCCAGCTCTGCCTCCACTAAATGCCGTAACTTCCGGCATCCCAGACGCGGCATATAGCTGCGCTCTTTGCGAATTAATTCCAACACCAACGCTTCATCAACCGCCAAACGTTCCCGAACCAGCCGGGATTTGTAATAATTCTGCCGCGTCATGCCCACCGTCTGGCACAGCTTTCTTACCCCGCCTGGCCAGTCCCCTTCGGACCGGTGGACCGCTTCCCATCGGAGTTTTTTTTAAAGATCTCTACGTCCATGCCCATATGCTCGCAGGCTAGCTTCAAAAATGTCGCATTCAACACATTCTCCGCCTGGGTCTGCCCCAAGGCCTGCTCCAACTGGCCTATCCTCTTTTTGAATCCACGTATCTGATCCTGTTCGTCTGGCTTTTCCACTCGTACCACCTTTGCCTGTAAATGATTCCTACCGTAGTTTTTTATCCATTTCTGAACCGTTCCCATGCCGGAAATCCCATGATGCAACCGCGCCTGGGTAATCGAATCGAATCGACCGCCTTCCAACTCCTCAACCACCTGCCTTTTGAAGCACTCACTATACCGCTTTATTACCCGTATACGCATACCATAACTCCTGATAATTCCGTTGCCAAAAGTGACAACCTATATCAGGACGTGACA
>JAJZDN010000125.1 GCA_021805985.1 Planctomycetota bacterium
CCACCTCAGCCAATTTCTCGTATTGTGCAAATAATTCCTGAACTCGCGGCGGAGCCGGGAGGATTTCCTCCCGTAATACCGATGAAATAACCAATCGGAACCGCCCGCGGCCTGACATTTTCAGAAATTCCGTGCTTGCGGCCCGAAATTCCTTGTCGAATGCTCCGCCGTAGACTGATGTATCCGCGTACACACGAATCGCTTCGTGGCTGCTCGGGATTTTGTTTTCCTGCGGCATCCCAGTTATTCTCTCAAAGTTACCGGATAAAAAACATCAAACTCGCCAGTACCATTGGCTTATACGCAGTTCCTTAAGTTTTGCTCATTGGTCTTTGATCTCTGGTTCGCGATATCTCAATCCAATCGCCAGGCCTGTCCCGGTGCGCTGGGAAATTTCGGCTCCTGCCTCAACATTGTACCCGTCTCCGTTATCATTAATATAAGTGGCCTTACAATCGGCTGGGCCATCATAGCCGCTCCATACGCTCTGCAGCGCCGGTGCCACCTGAGGCACCGCACGGCACCTCCGGTCGAGCTTCGAGATGTTTCAACCGCTGCGACCATCCAACATCCGGTAGCCTTTCTAAATATAACAAACTGCCTCTCCCTCATGTAGCTCGCTGGTCCACTATATTGTTATCTTTTTTCCCTACTTTTGGCCAATTCTTTCGCTAGCATTGATGTATCGCTTGCGGACCATTTTCCTGCAACAATACCTTTCATCCAGCGATCTAAGCTATTTTGGATAAGCCGGTATCCACAGTCGGTTAAGTCTGATCGCATCAGTTTAAATGTTCCGCTTGGGAAGTCCCGGCCGCTTGGTATTTCGCGAGCGGCGAGATCATTCTCCTTCAGAAACAACGCGAGAGACTGGAACATCGTGATCACACTCGTCCGATATCGGCGGTGGGAGTTTTTACCGCATCTTCCGATAAGGTCGTCGCTGTCTTCGCATCCGCGAGACCAGTTACACCGGTTGTGGCTCCGGGCAAAAGGTTCGTCGCCTCTTCCGTGCCGCTGGACAGCGCCTCCGGCAACTCGCTGGCTCCTGCGGTTGCCAGCGTTGTAAGAGCCTGACCGCCGAGGAATTTGGATATGCCGTGCGCCGGATCGTTGGAGACAAAAAGATTTTTACTCCAGTCCGGACTCGCAATGGTCGGGAGCATCCCAAACGGTGCAGCAGTGGGATTTCCCCCGGTGCGGTTTTGCGGCACGCACAGAGCTTTCGCGGATGCGGTTGCCGACACCGGCACAGCGACCACAGCAGCTAAAAGAAAAAGCAGCGCCGCCAGCCAGACGGACAGCCGGGCGGTGATCCGGGATGGGGACATTTGTTCTTCAGTTGCCGACATGCACACCAGTGTACCCCCGCTGTGGCGGCCCGTCACCCCGGATTATTGGTGAATCATTAAGAGGATGCTGCACTATTCCCGTGGCCCGCCTTCCATCTCCGCCGGCGGCACCCCGGCCGGCAGTCCCGCCTACTTCAACAACTTGACAAATTCGTCCACCGTCAAGCCACTGGCACGAACAAGACCCCGCAATGTTCCTCTCGCTATTTCCTTGTGATCCGGCACCGACAGCGTAGCGATATGGTCATCTTTTACCAGAATCATGTGACTCCCACGTTGCCGGGCCAGTTGCCAGCCCGCTCGGCCAAAAGCTCGCACTACCTCCCGCCCGCTCAGAACCGGCAGCGGCACCATCAGATCACCACCTCAACCTGCCGGGTTTCTACCGTCAGGGGCAGCCCACGTTCCGCCCGCACTTCCAGACAACCGGCGATCGCCTCGCGGATATTCTCCAATGCTTGTTCGCGTGTGGCGCCCTGGCTGATACAACCTGGAATGGCGGGGCATTGAGCCACCCACATGCCATCCTCATCACGTTCTATGACCGTCAAAAACTTCATGCTTTAATCTTAACCGCAGATGTTTCTGTTTCCAAATTTGTTGGATGACCGATTCCAGCCTCCCTCGCCCCCGCACAGCCCGCCGGCACCAGTTCTGCTAAGGAGCAGTTCTCGCCATTGAGTTGTGTCGGCTTCCTTGCCATACACATAGCAAAGCATGTTTTTCGTAGTCGCGCAAGAGATAATTCTGCGGTTTATTTTTGGCAATCGCGCTAATAGCTCTCAACGCATTTCGGATTGTTCAGCAATACAGCAGCGTGTTTTAGAACGGAGTGTTTCTCCGGTGCTGGGCGCGCGGGACGGACTGTTGGACCCGCGAGGCTTTACCCTTCGCAATCATTTATAGGGCTTTCACCTATGTGCTATTGTGGCACTTAACCTATTACTCAAGGCGGATGTTTCCCTATTCCATCGCATGTTACCGTAATTTACAATCAACTTTGTGATATTGCAGAAGTGCATCGGATGGCCATGAACAACATGCCGACTCACCAACACCAATGATGGATGCGATTTCACAAGGGGCTTGGCCCAGCCATGCGACGGAACTCAAAAAGACGCGGTATCCCCTTCAGATGTATGAGCAGGCGTTGCAAAAACGCGCAACCCAATGGGGCTACGGCGGTTACGTCTCGTTGCCGGGTGTGGCGGCGGGTGTGTTGGTTCGTTCTTCCGCCCGGCCTGATATTACCAAGGGGTCGAATTTTGTTCGGATTATGGATCCGTGTGGCAATTTTTTCAAAACCGACGGTATGCGGAGGCTTTGCGACATTGCCGATAAATACGCCTACGGTCTTCTTCATTTGTTGAGCACTGGTGGCGATCTGGAAATGCTGGGTATCCCAACAGAAAACCTGAAGCCGGCAGTGGATGATATCGTCCATCTCGGATTTGATGTAGGTTCGACCGGTGATGATTTTCGTACCAGCGAAGAGTGTATCGGCCCGGCCAAATGCGACTTACCGCTTTATGACACATTGGGATTTCGTGCGGCTTGGTATAAGCGGTTTCTGGATGATGTGCAATACCCCCGGTTTCCACACAAGGTCAAGTGCAAGTTCTCCGGCTGCCCGAACGATTGCGTGCGCGGCAGCCAGAAGGCGGATATTTTTGTCTGTGGTGTATTTCGCGACTTGCCGCTTATTGACCAGAATGGCGTCCGAGCGTGGGTCGAAAAAGGTGGCGATATCGGGACGGTCTGCAGCCGGTGCCCGGGCGGATGCCTAAACTGGGATACCAAAGCTGGATTAAGCATTGATGGCGACAGTTGCCTGCGCTGTGTGTACTGCATTAATAAAATTCCCGGCGTGCGGCCTGGAGGAGACCGGGGCGTGGCGATTCTCGTGGGCGGAAAATTACGCGGTAAATACGGCCCCATGCTGGCCAAAGTGGTGGTGCCCTTCATGAAAGCTGTGCCGCCGGATTATAAAGAGGTCTTCGATTTGATCGAGAAGATTACCGACGTTTACGACGAGCACGCCCGCAAGAAAGAGCGTATGGGGGATTTTCTGTTGCGCATCGGTCCGAGTGAATTTTTCCGGCTCATCGGCGTGCCGTTGTCGTCGCGACTTTTTGCTCAGCCGCGAACCAATTTGTTTTATCATTGGGAACCCGAGGAAATCAAAGACGAACGTATTTCAGCTACGGAGCCGGGTCAAGGCCCGAATTGAGGATAATATTATGCCAGGAATAGGAATACCACCGCTGGAAGCCAATTTGCCGCCGATTGTAAAACGCAATTACGGTAAATGGATATCGCACGAACACCCCCGGCCCGGCGTCATCAAGCATGATTCCGAATCAGGAGAGTCCTGTTTTACCGTGCGTGTCGGGATGCCGCCAAATGCTCGAGTCAGTACGCAGACACTGCGGGTTATTTGCGATTTAGCCGATGAGTTCTGTGAAGGCTACTTCCGCGTGACTCAGCGCAACAGTTGCGAGTTCGTCGGTGTACCGGAGAATCTCATCGATCAACTCATTGCGCGATTGGCCCAATTGGGCTTTCCCGTCGGCGGCACCAATCGCTCCTTACACAATACCGTTTGCTGCACCGGTTACCTGCATTGCCATCTGGCGGCCACTGACCCGCCGGCGATTATGAAGGCGGTGTCGGAAATGCTGATGAAGGAATATACCCATGATTGTCTGCCCGCAAAGCTGAAAATATCAGGATCCGGTTGTCTGAACAACTGCGGTGAATCCTCGACGGCGGACATCGCAATTATCGGCGTTCACCGTGATCTGCCGCCGATCCATGAAGAGAAACTCAAGGGCTGTGAATTGCCGCTGGTAATTTCGGTTTGTCCGGTTGGTGCCATCCGGCCCAAAGGTCCGGGCATGATTGAAATTGATCCGAAACGGTGCATCCATTGTCCGGCCTGCTCGGTATCCTGCGCCGCGATGGCACCGATCGGCAGTCCGACGGGTGATGGGGTGGCAATTGTGGTCGGAGGTAAGGCCGGCAACACCGGCGATGGACCGGCGATGGCCAAAGTTGTGGTGCCGTATTTGCCCAACAATCCGCCACGCTGGCCGGAAGTGACCCATGCGCTTCGGAGCATTGTTGATGCATGGTCCGCTAATGCCCGAAAAGACGAGCGGGTCGGCGAGTGGATCAACCGCATCGGCTGGGAAAAATTTTATCAGCGTACGGGTTTGCCGCTCTCATTTAAAATTGTGGACAACTATGACGCGCGTGCCCTGGAGTATGCCAAGGCCAATGTGCGGTTTAAATGGTAAAAAACTTAAGGAGTCCGTTATGTCTGTTGTTACACTTGCCGGAAAACAATTTGAAGTCGATGAGGATGGTTTCATGCAGGACACCACACAATGGACGCCGGATGTGGCCACCGGTCTGGCCAAGTCCGAAGGCATTGAGGTACTTACCGATGATCATTGGAAAGTGATCAACTATCTGCGTGAGTACTACCAGAAATTCAACGTGGCACCGCCGATTCGGATGGTCTGCAAGCAAACTGGATTTCCCCTCAAGCGTATTTATGAATTGTTCTCAACCGGACCGGCTAAAGGGGCCTGCAAGCTCGCCGGATTACCCAAGCCCACCGGTTGCATCTAAGCGAGCCGATGCGACATTGATAGAAAAATGGCGCGGCATACAACCCAACTGGAAGACATGCATGCTCCATTTCAGGGTGCAAATATTATGGGCACACAATTCCTGTCAGCGCTGTTATATGTATCTGCGGCGATTTTTGTAATCGGTATGGGGTGCCGCATATATTTCTGGGTGTGCGCGCCCGTGCCGCTGAAAATTGTGCTCACGCCGGCACCAAAACATATACCAGGAGTCATCCGACGGCTGACCGAAGAAGTGTTCGGATTCCGGGCTTTGGCCAAGGCGGATCGTTCTCTATGGATTCCGGCCTGGTTGTTTCATTTTTCACTCGTGCTGCTTTTCCTGGGACATCTTGGCGGTCTGGTTATTCCCCACTTGGCCCAAACGGCGCTGGGGCTTAACGAAAACCAGTTTGAAGGCATGGCCCAGGTCGTCGGCGGCGCGGTGGGCCTTTTGGCCTTTGTGATGTTGTTCTGGTTACTGATCCGCCGGCTGATCTTGCCGCGGGTGCGCTGGATTTCAACCTTCAGTGACTATTTCGCTCCGGTACTGCTGCTTTTAATCCTTGCCACCGGAAACGCCATGCGATTCATGGGTGGCTTGAACATCGCGCAAGCCCAAAGCTTTATCGCGGGCTGGCTTGCTCTGCATCCGGTGGCCCCGCCGAGCGATCCGGTTTTCACCGCCCATATCCTTCTTGTGTGCGTGCTGCTGATATATATTCCATTCAGCAAGCTTGTGCATATCGGAGGGGTTGGCGCTTTAAGTCCAACGCTGAATCAGCGTAATAATCCCCGTGAACACCGTTATGTTAATTCCTGGAACAAGGCCAATGAAAATTCCCCAACTTCATCCTGATGCCGCCGTTGGCACGCTGCCCCATCGTGCCAAAAATGACCTGATGGTGTCACTGGGCCTGGCTCCGGAACTCCCCCCTGATTGGAGAGCGAAGGCGTTACGCAGGTTTGATGAGCTGCTACATCAACGCCGTTCGCTGGCGCTCTATATGGATATCTGCGTCCGCTGCGGGGCCTGCGCCGATAAATGCCCGTTCTTTCTGGGGACGGGCGATCCGAAGAACATGCCCGTCGCCCGCGCGGAACTTTTGCGGAAAGTGTATCGCCGGCATTTTACCGCTGCCGGAAGGGCCTCCGGTCACTTGGCTGCCGGCGAAGAACTTACCGATACGGTCCTCAACGAGTGGTTCACCTATTTTTACCAATGCTCGGAGTGTCGCCGTTGTGCGGAATTCTGTCCGTTTGGCGTGGACACGGCGGAAATAACCATGGCGGCCCGGGAAATCATGGCGTCAATTGGCCTGGCACCAAAATATGTCACCGAGGTCTTAAAAAAGGCGCATGAAGTTGGCAATAACATCGGTATCCCGGAGGCGGCATGGATCGATGGATGCCAATTTCTGGAAGAAGAACTAAAGGCACAAACCGGGCAGGATATTAAAGTTCCGGTGAATCAGGCCGGCGCCGAAGTACTGCTGGTACCTCCGTCGGCTGATTTGTTTGTTAACACCGACACAATGATGGGATATGCCCTGATGTTTCACGCGGCGGGCATCAGTTGGACCACGAGTTCCTACGCCAGTGAAGCGGGAAATTTTGGATTGTTCCTGAACTATGAGCAACTCAAAAAAATCAACCTGCGGATCGTGGACGCCGCTCGGCAACTGGGCGTCAAACGCTTGGTAATGGGTGAATGCGGGCACGCCTGGCGTGCGGCACAGGCGTTTATGGATACGCTCAATGGGCCACTGGATTTTCTGGAACCGCCCTGTCCGGAACATATTTGCGAACTCGCGGCGCGACTCCTACGCGCCGGTCGCCTCAAGCTTAATAGATCCGCCAACGATGGCTTGGTCGTTACTTATCATGATCCCTGCAATCTCGCCCGGGGGGGTGGCCTTATGGAGGAGCCGAGAGAAATTTTACGTGCGGTGGTTAATGATTTCCGCGAAATGCCCGCCGACACGATCCGTGAAAAAACATTCTGCTGCGGTGCCGGTGCCGGCCTGTTAACCGAAGAATTAATGGCAACGCGGATGAATGGCGTTAAGCCGAGATTAGAAGCCTTCCGCACCAGTGGCGCTACGCATCTGGCCACACCTTGTGCCATCTGCAAGGCGCAGTTCCCGGTGGCATTTAAACATTATGCCATAAATGCTCAGGTTGTTGGCGTCATGGATTTATTAGGTAAAGCCCTTGTGCTATGAAAATAAAGGAGTTCTTTATGTATCTGATTGCTATCGACGAAGAAAAGTGTACCGTCTGCGGTGAGTGTGTGAAAATATGTCCCAATGAGATCTACAAACTTGAGAACGGTCGTGTGATCGTGGCCAATGCCAAGGATTGCAGCAATTGCCAGAGCTGTATCTCCATGTGCGAGCCTCAGGCTATTACGATAACGGAAGTCTAAGAGGTGTCTATGAGTCTGATTTCCATTAAACATGAAAGTGCTCTGCGTGTGCGGGCCGATATTCGCGGCCACAAAGTCGTTCTTGACGTTCCGGCCAATTTAGGCGGGGCGGACGCGGGGCCGGAGCCGGTTGAGCTTTTCACGGCGTCTCTGGGGGCCTGCATGGCTATGCACATTGCAAAATATTGTGAAACAGCCAAGCTCCCCCATCAAGGATTTGAAATCGATCTGGATTTTCAGGTCGTTAATGGACCGTTGCGGGTTGGCTCTGTGATGGTCGACATAAGGTTGCCAGCGGAATTTCCGGAATCCCGCGTGGAAGCCGCTAAGCGCGCAGCACAGCAGTGTACGGTCAAAAACACGCTCAAAGAGACCACTTCTGTCGATGTAGAAGTCTACCGGGGCACATCGGCATTGACATCCTGAAACCAGCCGATAAGTGCTCTACGCCCTGCCTCTACTGTATTCTTCGGAACAGCCATGAGGCCGTCAGCAGGGTGACGGTGGCGATGACGGCCATGGGAATAAGGTCGGGGAGAAGCTGATGCACATTGGCACCCTGCAGAAATGCTTCCCGCGAGGCCTGCACGTCATAGCGCAGTGGATTAAGCAGGGTAAAAT
>JAJZDN010000126.1 GCA_021805985.1 Planctomycetota bacterium
AGTATTCAGGAGTTGGGAGTTAGGAGTTAGAAGGTTTTGAAGCGCTGCGCTGCTGTTTTGCTAAATTCCAGATTCCAGGTTCCGGGTCACAAAGGGCGAACTGATCCACAGATTACACCAATGGGCACAGATTAACGGTGACGGGGGCATCGGGCGGCGGCCCGATAGAACAGGAGAGAGTGGAGAGGTGAACAGTAGAGCAAATTTGGATGGTGCAAGAGGGTGGTTTTCGCTGTGGGGGGGAGCGCGAAGGGAAGAGACCGCGGATTACGCAGATAACGCGGGCATCGGGCGGCGGCCCGATAGAACAGGAGAGAGTGGAGAGGTGAACAGTAGAGCAAATTCGGCTGGCGCAAAAGGGTGGCTGTGGCTGTAACGAAACGCATCCTCTGGGGGCGATTGGCGCAGAGTGGAGGCCACGGTGCGGTGCGGGTTATTTACTTTTCAAGCAGCGGGGCGACTTTTTCAATGATCAATACTCACGGATCACTGATCACGGATCAATGTATTGGGGAGGCTATAGGGCGCGGGGGGGAGCGTAAAACAGTGTTTATCAGTACATTCAGTATTTATCAATATTGATCAGTAATTGCAGTATTGATCAGTAGTTGCGGCATTAGCAGTGCCTCCAATAGATCGAGGGTTCTTTGAGTTTAGGAGTTAGGGGTTGGACGAGAACGCAGGAGTTAGAAGTTGGACGAGAATGCAGGAGTTAGGAGTTAGGAGTTGGACGAGGATGCAGGAGTTAGGAGTTAGGAGTTAGAATTTTTTGGAAGCGCTGCGCTTTTGGTTTGTTCGGCAGATAAATCTGCCGGCTAACATTATTCCAGGTTCCAGGTTCCAGGTTCTGGGTTTTGGCGATGGTCTTAACTGTCGATTTACCTTGGGCGTGGCATAGCGTAGAATTCGGCCAAGCGTTGGCGGCGGGATGTCGGCTGGGGCTTGTTCAAATAAGTTGAGCTTTTATGGCAGCGGTAAATCAGGTGGAATTTCAGGTTTCCGAAGTCGGCCAGGCGGTGCAGGTGCGGAATCGGCTGGCGACCGTGCGGGCTGTTGATGCGTATGAAAGTACGGCGGTGTATTACCTGATCTCGAGAGCCGGATCCTGAAGGAGTAGATAATGCCTGCGAATTTGCCGCTGGAATTGCGGGAAGAGTTTCGGCTGCCTCACATGCGGGGTACAGCCATTGAGCTGTGCAATCGGCAACATACAGGTTGGACACAGCGCGACGCTTCGGAGCTTCTGGGTATTACCTATCCGACAGCCGACGTGCAAAAGGCGCTGGGCGGCGTATCCACTGCTGCGCAGGGACGGCCCCTGGTTTTCCTTGGTCAACGCGGTCGCGGTAAATCCCACATCATGGCGCTGCTGCACCACGCCATTGCGTCGCCGGGCAAGGTTCAGGCATGGGCGCGGGAATGGGGTGCGAAGCCCGGCTTTGCTCCGCTGGCCCACCTCGCGCTTCCCCAGGGATTTGTTGCGATCACCGAAACCCTGTCGAATCAGGAATACCGCACGCTGTGGGATTTGATTTTTGAACGCCACCCGCGCGGGGCTTATTACCGCGGCAAACATGAAGCGTCCGGGATCTCAATTCCTGCCAAATCTCTGATGCAAGATATGTTCGCAGAACACCCGACCGCTCTCATCCTGGACGAATTCCAAACCTGGTTCGACGGCCTGCACGACGATGCGGGCGACACCGGCCCCAAACGCAAGCATTGGGCGTTCAACTTCGTCCAAATCCTTTCGGAACTGGCCAAGGAGCGACCCGATCTGCTCATGCTGATCGTGTCCGTCCGGGACACCTCGAACGAGGGATACGGCCAGATTCACCGCATCGGCCCCGTGGTCATCGACTTCAAAGGCGAGACGGCAAAAGAGGATCGCAAACGCCTGCTGCTCCATCGGCTCTTTGAAAACCGTGCCCAGTTTACCGCTCCCGCCATCGAGCAAATCATCGCCCCTTATGCTCACGAGCGAGTGCGGCTGCTGCACGCCGGAAAGTCCGATGCAGAGAAGGATCGCCTGCGGCGCGAGGTAATCGACGTGTGGCCCTTCTCGCCCGAGCTTATTACGCTGCTTGAGGATCATATTCTCATGGCGCAATCCGCCCAGGACAAGCGCGACCTGATCCGCGTGCTGGCCGAGCTGTTCCGGTCGCGCGGCGCGGAGGTCCCGTTGCTCACGCCGTGCGATTTCCTCGTCAATAACGACCAGTGCGGTGTCGTCACGCTACTGGATTCCTTCGCCACAACTGCCGACCAGGAACACCTGCGGGAGAAGGCGATCCGCAACCTTGACGCGCTGGTGGCCTCCGGGGTCCAGGCCGAACACGCGAGCGAGATCATCAGCGGCATTTGGATTCGATCACTCTCCGCGACCAACATCCTTGGTGGAACGCGAGAGGAATTGCAACTTGACCTCACGCGAGCCCGCGCCATCGGCGACAACGGCTTCACCGCAGAGCTGGCGGTCATCGTTGAGAACAGCTTCAACATCCACGAGGTGGGCACGACGGATAAGCGTTACTGCTTCAAGCTGGAGGAAAACCCGCCCTCGAAGCTCAGGGCCACCTCCAAAAACGACAAGCTCTTTGAGCCTGATACCCAAGCTGCTCCCGGCCTGCTGCCGATCCTGAAGGATCAGGCGTTCATTCAGCAGGTTCTCGAACACCAGCTTCGGTCGCCTGACGCCGGCAGCGAGCCGCCCTCGCGCGTCGTCGTCCTCGACCCTAACTGGGAGGCTGCGCCGTGGGCCAATGTTCCTGCTCAGGACCAGCCCGAGAAATGGGACAGGCCGATCCTGCTGGTCATCCCCGTTGCCCCCGCCGATGTCAGCGGCACGCTGGGCCCGTGGCTGGCCAAGCACGTCACCGTCAAACGGAACATGGTGCGCTTCCTGCTGCCGAAGGCGGGGCTGCCCGGCATTTATGATGATGCGAATCTCCGACGGGTAGCGCGGTGCGCCTATCTGGCAAAGGCGTGGAAGGATAAGGAGCCAGTCTACGCCGACAGCTTCAAGCGGTTCGACAAAGACATGCGGCGCGAGTTAAGCGAACGGTTCGACCGTTTCGCCCTGCTCCACCGCTGGAACTTCCAGCAGCCGGCGACGTGCGTTTTCTCCACCGAGCCGTGCCTTGCTGCGGCTGATAGGATGGCCAAGGCGGTGGAGGACAGCGTCCGGGCGAATTTCTTCGCCCCGGAGGACTTCGAGGCGTTCATCCTCGCCGCCGCCCAGCGCGGCGACACCATGAAACAGGTGCTGGCACAACTCCGCGAGCCGCCCGCCAAGCCCGAACAGGATGTCATACCGTATCTGGGCGACCATGTCATGTACGAGCAGACACTACGCATGGCCGCAAAGGACCGAATCGCTCTCAATGTCGGCAACACCTGGTATTGCGCCGAACCGGGTGAGACCGAGGAACAAGGCTTTGGTCGGCTGAAACACCTCTGCTTCCGCACGGGCCGCGCACTCGAAGAGGTCCAACTGGGCCTGCCGAGCCAAGTTGGCACCGGCGGCGTAGCCGTTCCCCTGGCCCAACCGCGTGCGGACACCGACGAATTATTTACGCCTGCGGCACCCGCGCCGTCCATGTTGCCCACAGCCCCGGCAACCACGCCTTCAACGATTCCGCCGCCTGTGCCGCCTCCGCCCGCCGCGCCAATCATCCGGCAATCCAACGGGGCCAAGAGTGGCATCAACCTGTTGGGCGACATTGAGCGGTGGGGCCTGCCTGATCAGGAACGCCTGACCATCGCCACGCTGACTTTGCGTGGCCTTACGGTCAAGGAGCTAAGGGAACTCTGCACCAAACTGCCACCCAAGCTGCTGGCGGAATTGCAGATCACATCCAATCCGGACCAACCGGGAGGGAACGGCCAGTGACAGCACCACCGACGCTCGGCACCCATCCTTGGGAATCCTTGATCCTGTCGGAACGGCCCGCAGCTGCGGTGTGGGCTGACATCTTCGCACGCCTGGGCGAAATCGCGATGAGTGCGGCATCCCCGGCTGCACTGCATCGGGAGACCATTATCCCCGACCGGCTTCTGGCTGAGACTGCATGGGATTTGTGGCAATCGTTTCCCACCGCCGCTCCGAAGATCGTTGATGCGCTTCGGGATTTCTGGTTTGCGCCCAGCGCCAGCGCCGGGACGGCTGTCCTGATTCTGGATGGTCTGTCCCTCCGCGAATTGCCGTTGATTGTCACCGCCGGTCGCAAGCGTGGCATTGGGCCGGCGCGCGTCACCATTCGGGGCAGCGAAGTGCCAACTGAAACAGACAGGTTTGCAGCCGCCCTCGGATTACCGAGCCGTTCCAAGCTTTTCAATAACCAGGCTCCGCAATCGTTTATTTTCGCGGGGCAGGATGTTCACACCGATGTATTGGCAGACCCCTTCGCCGACTGCGTTAAACGAATTCCAGCCAAGGCCCGCGTCTTCATCTGGCACACGTGGCCCGATAAGCCGCTGATCCACCTCCACGCCGGCCGCAGCGATGGCGATGCGGTCGTCGCCGCGGAAGTGAAGCGATCTTTGTCCTCTGACGACTTCTGGGCGCTGGTCAACTGCCTGCGGCAGGGGCGGCGGCTGATCATCACGGGCGATCACGGCTACGCCACGGCCTGCGATTTCTCCAACGAGGTTCGGGATGAAACAAGCATCCGGCTGCTTGCCGGAGCCTTTGGCGCACAGCGGGCAATCCGGGAAGACCCCGCCCAGCCTTGGCAGCGGCGACAACTGCCGCCGCCGGTGCTGCGCTTTACCGTTGGCAGCCAAACCTGGCTGGTTGTTGTGGGGCAGCGAAAATGGAAGGTCCAGGGTGGTTTTCCGACCTTGTGCCATCGCGGTTTATCGCTGCTGGAGGCAGCAGTTCCCATGATGGAACTTCCCGCGTTATGATGCAGGCAGGAGAATTTAAGCAATGATCACCACCCAGCACATTGAGGAAGATCTAAGCCGTGCTTACGTACAGGCCATCGCCGCGAAAGCCGGTCTGAATCTCGCCATTCGCGACCGCGCACACGATTACGGCATTGACGGCACCTTCCACCAGGTCAGTTATCGTGATGGGAGGCGAGAGGAATCCGGCTTTGGACTGGATTTTCAACTTAAAGCCTCCATCAATGCAGTGGTAGAGCCCGACTGCATACAATACGATCTGGACTCAAAGGTGTATAATTCTTTCTCGGAGCGTGCTCAAAAGAAGTACACAAGCCGGGTCATCCTGATTCTGCTGGTGCTCCCCAAAGATACGGAAGACTGGATGACATTGAGCGAAGAACAACTGGTGCTTAAAAGATGCTGCTACTGGACCACAATCGACGGGGTGGCGACACTCAATGCGCAATCCAAACGCATTAGCATCCCCCGGTCTAATCTGCTTACGCCCGAGAAGGTAATGGTGCTGATGCAGGCTGTTGAAAACGGAGAAACGCTGCAATGAAGACCACTGACCGGGTTCTACCCGCTGATATTTCCGCCATGGGTGTTGAAGATATCACCGCCCTGATTCGCCATCTGGGATGGAAAAAAATTGACCACCCAAACCCCAACCTTCTGGTCTATGAGAACGGCACCGACGATAATGGCAGACCGATCAAGCTCGTATTACCCAACGGGAATGATTTTTCCGATGCAGCGGAAAAAATCGCTTCCGCGATTGACCTTATCGCGTGGCGGCGCGGTTCCAGCGTGGAAGAAATTCTGCAGCTCGCGCGTAACCGCGGCACGGACATTTTCCGCCAGCGCCTTATTGGCAATACCAAAATCAGCGGCTTGCCACTGGAACTGGCCGTCAGGGTTATTGGCCATCTCCGCGAGCTGGTCTATTATTCAGCCTGCGCGGAGGAGGACCCCCAGCCTTTTTTTGAAAAGGGCCGGAAGGTCGGCAAGGATTATACAGAGCGCTGCCGCTTCGGCCACACCTTTGCCGGAAGTTTCGGACTATCCATTGAAATGCCCATCCCTCCAAGTTCGCAACCCAATCTTATCCAGCCGGACCCGGACGCCCCGCTTGAACGCCGCATCATGTACCGCATCATGCGCGGCCTTATCACTGCTTCAAAGGGTGTTCGGGAAGGTGACGTGGCCATCCTCACCGACGACTACGCCACCGGATTTAACGCCAATTTATGCGAAACCATGGCGGGCCTTACGAAGTCGCTGGAAGGCCTTAAGTCGGAATACTCCATGCTCTGGTCGCCGGAATTTCAAATCGCCGAAGACCTGCAACATGCTCAACCGGTGATGGTGGATCCCGATGAATTCCGCTTATACTTTGAATCTGCCG
The DNA here is from genome assembly GCA_021805985.1 of Planctomycetota bacterium. Lineage (GTDB taxonomy): Bacteria > Planctomycetota > Phycisphaerae > WQYP01 > WQYP01 > JAMDCX01. The sequence goes on from JAJZDN010000126.1 coordinate 6,299, forward strand.
CCAAAACTCTTCGTAAGGTCAAGGAATCCCAAGAGGCCGAAATCACCGGAACCATCATCCAACTGCGTGCGGATTTGGAGGACGAGGGCGGCGAGAATTTATTCCATGGACGGAAAATCACCATTAAATGGGAACCCGGCACGGGCCACAATATCAATATCCGCGCCGCCCTGAGCGCGGAGGATTACAAAATTGCCTGCGATGCCCATAAGGAAAGCAAAAGGGTCCAGATCACCGGCATACCCGAAAAACTCGGTAAAACTTGGGACCTCACAAGCCCCAGAAACTTTCGCGTTCTAACAACCAACGGATAAGCCACTATGACCGACGCCACGTCTCATCTTTTCCCGGACATGCCGGGACTTACTGGCACCGACACTGCCAACGCTGCTGCATCGAAAAAATCCGCACGCAGATCCGCCGCGGCTGCCGCATCAGTTGATAATTCCGGCTTGCCGCCAAACCTGGGTAAGGCATTGAAGGTGGCCGTCCCTGATTTTTCTGATCTCAACCGCCCGAAGACCTGTCTGGAGGTTGATTTTCCGCTGGTGCCAATCAATGCGCTGTCGGCTTTGGAGGGCAACGCCGGGAAGCCCATTTATCAGATGAGCAAATGGTGGGCGCGGAGGCGTTCATGTGTGTTTCGGGCCATGCTGCTGGCGGCAGCGATGGAAGCACCGACCAAAAGTCACCCGGACGGCACGCCGATGAAAGGACTAGATGGCAAGCCCATTATTGACGAGGACGCGGCCGATCAAGCCGTATGGGATGCCTATTACGCCAACCACCAGGCCGCTGGGAATTTTAAGCATCTCAAGGTGCTCGATCCGTTCATGGGCGGAGGCACCACACTGGTTGAGGGATCGCGGCTGGGCTTTCAAGTCACCGGCGTTGATCTTAACCCTGTCGCCTGGTTCATAGTCAAAAACGAACTGGCCTGCACGGACCCCAGAGAGGTAAAGGCTTTTTTCGATCAGATTGAGGCCGAGGTAAAACCGCAGATTCAGCCGTTTTATGTCACCGATGGCGTGGGCGGGCGCAAGGGCACATGGTTCAAGTTGGATGGCGCTAGCGGCCGCCAGGCGATGCCCGCAGGCTTTGATCCCATTACACTGCCGCCGGACCAGCGTAAGGATTACCAATATGAAGGCCCGGAGATCATCTACACGTTCTGGGCCAAGCACGGTCCGTGCATCAAGCCAGGCTGCGGCCACCGCACGCCGATTTTCCGTTCACCCATCGTGGCGATCAAGAAGCTTGGCGTAAAATACATCCCCTGCACCTGCAAGAATAAAGTGTGCGGCATCAGCTTCCACGCCGAATTGGGGGACGCCCGTATCGCTCCGGATGCTGAGCATGTCGTGCTGGAAAATGAGCACCCCTACACCGTCATCACATCCGGCGTAACCAAACGGCTGAATGAATATTCGGAGGGCGGTAAGGCCGAGCGGGACCAGCGCATAGCACAACTCTCGGTAATGGTCGAAACGGAATCAGGGTTCAACTGCCCGCGCTGCGGAACTTGGTCCGGGCAGAGCGTGCGCGACGTGGTCAAGATGCATCAGGGTGCCCAGCGGATGGCCGACATTGACAAAAAGCATTTCGGGATTCTGCCCGCGCGCAACGGCAAGAAGCCCGTTTATTGCACGCTGCTGGTCGATCCGGAGTGGCTAAAGGGTTCG
>JAJZDN010000030.1 GCA_021805985.1 Planctomycetota bacterium
CGATCTCGCCGACGGTCAGATGCGGGACGAGGTGCTGTTTATGGACTGCGCGGCTTATGGGAAGCCGGGCCAGACTATGGGCCAGTATCTCAAAAAAGGTAATCCGGTTCTGGTGGAAGGGCACTTAAAGCTCGACCGCTGGCAGGATGACCAAGGCAACGCCCGCAGCAAGGTGCGTACGGTGGTGGAACGGTTCCAGTTTATTGGACGGGGCGAGCAAGCGCAACCCGATCAGACATCCGGTCCGAACCGGCCGGGCAAGCCCGCCGGCAAACGGAAACGCTCCCCGGCCGGCCACGCACCAACGGCGGAATTGATTCCGCAGGAGGTGCTACCCGTGTAGTGGAGGCGGAGGTATCCCGCCGCCAACGATAAGGTAAAGACTTGGCGGCGGGTACTCTCTCTCTCTCTCTCCCCCTTTATGAATTCAATGCTTTTAGTGGTTTGTTTCAACTGGATTTTCTTAATTGTTTTATGAAAGGCTTGTCCCTATCGGGACTTGTAAATTGGTGTTTTTATGTCACATGAGATTGATATCAGCGTTAACGGTGAGGCCGCAGTATTTGTGACCGGCACGCCCGCATGGCACAAACTTGGCCAAGTAGTGGCCAATGCCGTTACCAGCGCCCAAGCCATTGAACTGGCGCGCTTGAACTGGGACGTCGAACAATGGGAACTCAAGGCCTTTGACCGGGAACTGGGTAAAGAGGCTTTGGTACGCCACAAGTATGCCAATGTCCGCAAGGATACCGGCACGGTACTGGGCGTAGTATCCGACCATTACCGTATCTTTCAAAATAAGGATTGTTTTGATTTTATGGACTCTCTGGTGGCCGACAAACTGGCCATGTTTGAAACTGCCGGCGCATTAAAGGACGGCCGGGTAGTCTGGATGCTGGCCCGTATTCCCACCGAGTATATGGCCGGCACGCAGGATGCGATCCAGCCTTATATTCTGCTTACCAACTCCCATGACGGTTCCAAGGCCTTGCGACTGTTTCCCACCACTATTCGGGTGGTTTGCCAGAATACGCTCAACTTGGCGTTACGCGATGGACTGGGCGAAGGTATCAGTATCCGCCATCGGCCCAGCTTATCCGAACGGGTATCGGAAGCCCGTGAGAAGCTTGGCATCATCCATGCCCGATTTGACCAATTCGATGCCGAATTGCATACCATGCTGGATAAGCAGATGACCGGCGTAGAACTGGAAGGTTACTTCAATGCCAGTACACCGCCGACCACGGGCAAACGGGCGGAGATGCGACGCCGGAAGATATTACATCAGTTTCAAAGTAATTTTACCAATGCCACCAATACCCTGCCGGGTGTTACCGGCACGGCTTGGGCGGCCTACAACGCGGTAAGCCAATACTTTGACCACCAGAGAATGTTTAAGGGCACCAATACCCTTGAAAAGGCCGACCATCAACTGGAATCAATCTGGTTTGGCAGCTCGCATCATGCCAAGCAGGAAGCCTACCAGATGGCGCTAACGCTGGCGGCCGGTTAAATGAATTGGTTAAGCGGTTTGTGAACATGGCGGGGGTTTTGCAGAACACGCAAGCCCCCGCCGGTTTACGCCTTGACGGTATTGAGAACACTACCAGTAAGCAGGAGACACGTTATGCGAAACTACTACCGATCACATCCGATCCGGCGTTATCGAATGACCCAGCCGGGCGATTTTCCATTGTGGGAATCTAATGGGAGAAACGATCCGAAGGCCGATTCTCCGGTGATGATGCAGACGGATAAACTGGCCGTTGAACCGGCGAAGCAGCCGGCCAATCCGCTGGAAACCCCGCCAGTTCCACTGGTTGATCTGGTCAACGAACAAGCTCCGGGTGTTCCCAGTGAGGAGGAAGCCATATCCCGCCAGGGAGATGCAATGCGCCAATCGGATGCCGGGTATGTCAGTGCGGCCGCCGCCATGGAAAACCCCGGCAATAATCTGGCCGACGCCGGCAACGCAATGTCGGCAACGCCTGACAACGATAACCAAACCGTACCAGTCAACATGCCGGATAGTGCTTCGCCCGGCCAGCCGGATACCACCTTGGCGGCAGCCCCATCCGCAACGCCGATCCCGGTGGATGACGCTTGCATCAGCGCCCCAAAAATTCTATTCCGCCAGCAGGTTGAAAACTGGCTCAAGCGGGAAAAACTTCCCTATATCCGGGTCGATGAAGCCAAGCGGGCCTTGTTTGCCGGCGCTCGCTTACGGTCTTTTCACCTTGTGGTTTACATGGCCAAGACTGGCCCCAACTGGCTGGTTTGGGCTGGCCCGTTGAACCGGGAATGCCGCGCAGATATGCAACAATGGGAATCCATTTTCGGCGACGGATTTGTGGCCGTGATCTCCCGGCCCAGCCGATCCAATGCCCGCGGATTCAGTCTGCAAACCTTGGCCGGCCAGCCGGTTTTATACCCGGCTCAGGAGGCGGAATCCCAACCCAACTCCCAACCGGAAACCCGGCCTTGAACCGGAATGAACCCAATGCAAAAGGAAGACGGACAACGCGTAATCCCTAAAAAATTTCGCCCGGCTGATCCCACCAAAAGCGGAATCAGCCGGGCCATTGTCGCCGCCTCCAGATGGCCGCCGCCCTTACCAACTCGCTTGGAACTTAGCCTGCCGAAATGACTGGCCGAGGCCTTGGCCAAGGTGTCGCAGGATGCCCAAACCCGGCACCGAAACTCAGTGCATCCGGCAACCATGAAGGCACATTACCGCCTGTGCCTACCCCATCCTTGATGCCGGAACATTGCCCGCCGGATGCGCCCAACTCATACCTGATACGATTGCCGGATCGCGCCGCCAGGACACTCCCTCTTTGCCCCGCCGCTACCCCCACGCTCTGCCGCATTGCTCCGTTCCATCGGCTTACACCGCCCCGGTGTGACTTGTTTTGTGACGTGCCCCAACCCCCATGGCCATATCGGCTGAGCGCTCCGCCCGATCCCATTCTCAACCTCGGTTGTCCCTGCAATGTACCCCGGATTCAATGCCCTCGCTGGCCCACTGGATGACCCAAACCACGCTCCCCGATTTCCCCTGACTTGACGTTCGGGTTCCGTTAGGTACAATTGTCTTTAATAACTTTAGTAATGACAAACGTAAATGAGTTGGAATAGAAATGGCTACGAAATACGACTTAAAAATGGAAGGCAGGATAAAGGAGATGGCATCCCGTTTTTTGTATCTGCTTGTTTTACCGTTACTTAGGTGGCATCCCGGTGATTTTTCGAGATGCCATTGGCTGCCGCAGATATTGGCAACTATTTTCAGTTTGGAGATCGAACCATGAGTACGTCCCGCAAGCCCAGTCGCCGTTCCGGCCGGCCTGATCAGACAGGCCGGCTATCAGCCATCCGGCCCGATCCGTATGATCGAGATCGCCTTGGCCGTATGGGATCCGGCCATGCTCGTGAGCCCAGCATCAATAGCCAGTTGGCACGCCGACTCGCCGGCTTTAAGGGTCGAAGTTCTGCCGCATCCAAGGCTCGCAAAGCCGGTCGTGGAGCTGGCCATGGTACGGGCTTTGATCGCTTGCAACGGGTGGTGGTCAAAGTTCATGTGAGTCGCCATCGGCCCGGCAAAGTTCACGGCAGTGTGTTACGTCATGTGTCGTATGTTGGCCGGGAAAGTGCCAGTCTGGATGGCAAGCATGGGGTATTCTATGACGCTACGCGGGAAGGTCTGGATGCCCGCCAGATTGTCAAAGCATGGGAGCAGGACCGACACCATTTCCGCCTGATCGTCTCGGCTGAAAATGCCGGTGACCTGCCGGATACGAATAAGTATATCCGCACCGTTATGGCCCGTGTCGAACGGGATTTGGGAACGTCTTTACAGTGGCTGGCGGTCAATCATTACAACACGGATAACCCGCATACCCACATCCTGTGTCGGGGAATCAAACAAGACAATACAGACCTGGTGATCCCCCGGCAATATGTCTCTTACGGCATTCGCCGACGAGCCGAAGAGGTGGCCACCGAAATACTCGGCCCACGCAGCGCTGAAGACATCCGGCGGGAGCAGGATAGTCAAATTGAGGCCGAACGGTTCACCGCCTTGGACCGGATGATTGAACGGCATCTGGAATCTGGCAAAATTGATCTGCACCCCGATAAACGCATCGGCTTTGGTGCCGATGACCGGACCCGCATACTGGGCCGATTGCAGTTCCTTCAGACCATGGACCTGGCAAAGAAGGGCAGGGGAACATGGTGGATGTTAGACCCGGAATTTGGATTCAAGCTCCGTGACTTGGGGCAACGCAATGACATTATCAAAGTCCTTTACGCAACACTGGGCAACCAGGCGGGATATGTTGAGCGGCTGGGAACCAGAGATGCTCTGGCCGAACCGATTCTGGGCGCGTTGGTGGCCAAGGGGAGTGTCGATGAGATCAGTGACCGACAGTTTGTGGTGGTTCGGGATGTTGTCGGCAGACTCTATTACAGCCAGGTGCCGGAGGATGACAGCTTCCGACGGGCACAAGCGGGTGCCGTGGTCGAATTGGGGGCGAAAGCCTATCGGGGGAATGTTCTCGCCGCAGAAATAACAATGGTAGCGCAGAACCATGGCGGCGTTTACACCGCGGCAGATCATGCGGCCTTTCTGGCCAAGCAGCATCCGGAAGTTACACCGGATCAGGCCGTCGCCCGGATTCGGCCGGCAACGGCCAAATTGGTCTTTGTCGCCGGGCATAACGGTGCAGGTGTAGAGCAGATGGCGGAAAACCAGTTCAGAATCGACGCTCCGGTCTTTGAGAGATTCACCTCCGCGCGACGCGGCCAGACTGACCTGCGTATTGTCTCTGCGTACAGTCTGGATCAGCAGGTGGAAGCACGGGCGTTTACCTGGCTGGACCGGCAATTGTTCGAGCAGACGCCCCAATCATCGTGGAAAGGTCAGTTTGCCGAGGCTCTGAAACATCGCCGGCAATGGCTGGTGGGTCAGGGACTGGCCGAATTTACCGGCCCGGATCAGAAGGCCATTACACTCAAAGCCGGGGCCGTAGCCCACCTCCGATCGGTGGAATTTCGTCAGGTTCTGGCCGACATCGCCGGCGAATTCAAGCGGCCCGCGATCCGGTTGCCACGGGAGGTGACCATCACGGGCCGATACACCGGTTCGCGAGAACTTCAGGCTGGACCCGTCGCGATGATTGTTACGCTCCAGAAAGTTTATCTCACCTACCCAACGCGCCAATTAAGTTCAATCCGTGTGGGAAGTACGGTAACGCTTCGCATGGACCGATCCGGCAAGTTGGCCTTGGAATCCAATAGCCGGTTGCCGGAAAACACGCTCTTTGATCACGTCCAGAATCTGGAACCGGAGGTTCACCAATGAGTCGCAAATGGATTCTAATATTTTACTCTCTGGCGATGTTGCTGGGCCTCGTGGTCGGTATACAGTGGGCCGCCTATCGGCTGGGCGATAAGCCCAAATTGGGCTGGGGAATCCCGATTGCACGCTTGGTGTTCTATCCGCCATGGGACGTGTTTGGCTGGTATCAGCGGTTCGGAAAGGATCATCCCCGGCCCTTCAACCAAGCCGGCCTGATAGCCTTGGGGTTCATGCTGCCAGCTACGGTTCTGTTGATTGTCTTCCGGCGGCAAGGTCCGCCGACGGTCGAGGCGATTGGCCGTGATCGTTGGGCGGCGCGTGCCCACATCCGGAAGGCCGGCTTACTATCCGGCCACGGTACGGTCGTGGGATTACTGGACAAGGAATTGCTCACATACAATGGTCCGGAACATCAACTGGTATCCGGGGCCAGCCGATCCGGCAAAGGGGTGGGCCACGTTGTACCAACCCTATTGAACTGGACTGGCAGTGTATTGGTCTACGATGTCAAAAATGAACTCTGGAACATTACCGCGGGCTTCCGCACCAAATTCTCCCATACCGTCTTTTTCAATCCCACCCGAACCGATTCGGTGCGGATCAATCCGCTTCTGGAGATACGGCCCGGTGACGCCGAGATTCGTGATACCCAGAATGTCGTGGAGATGCTTATTAATCCCACCGGGGCCAAGCAGACACTGGATATCTGGGATCAGCAGGCATCACAATTGCTGGTGGCCCTGATTCTCCACGTTCTGTATACCGAACCGCCTGATCGCAAAAACCTCTCCGTGGTCCGACAGAGATTGCTGGACTTTCAGACCACCTGCCAAGCAATGGCATCAGCGGCCCATCGCCGGAATCCCGGAACCGGTTTGTGGGAACCCCATCCGGAGATTCAACTGGTGGCCCGAGAACTTTTGGCCCAGCCCGATAAATTCCAGGCCAGTGTACGCGGTACCACCGCCAGTTGCCTGACACTGTATGCCGATCCAATTGTATGCCGGAACACCAGTACCAGTGATTTTAAGTTAAGTGATCTGGTCTGCGGCACCAGACCCATGAGTCTGTATATCCAGCCCCCGCCATCGGATGCATCCCGATTACGACCCCTGATTCGCCTATTGATCAATCAGGTCTGCCGAACATTAATGGAACACATAGAGGCGGATGCGGATAACCGGCCCAAGAAGCATCGACTTCTATTACTGCTCGATGAATTCCCCACACTGGGGAAATTAGACTTTTTCTCTCTGAACTTGCGCCAAATGGCCGGTTATGGCATCAAGGCACATCTGATTGTCCAATCCTTCAACGATATTATTGAACAGTACGGCCCGCACAACACCATTCTGGACAACTGCCACATTCTGACCACCTTTGCCTCCAGCGATCCGGTCACCCAGCAGAAGATCAGCCAGATGACTGGAACGGTGGTGGAATACCGGGCCGGTTACAGTCAACCGGCCAAAATGTTCTCCGGCGGCCATCATGGTGTCAGTTACAGTGAACAGGTACGGCCTTTGCTTCAGCCCGGCGATGTACGGGAATTCCCCACGGATCAGGAACTGATATTTGTGACCGGCTGTAAGCCGATTAAATGTTCCAAACTGCGTTACTACGCGGATCCACGATTCACAAGCCGTTTGCTTCCACCGCCGGAACAGGCCCTGAGGCTCGATTTGGCGGGCAAGCCATCGATTGCATGGCTCAATGATCCCGGCATTTCAGCGAGGGCCAGTACGGTCGGCGGCATAGCCACGGATGCTGATCGGGAAGAACACACCGGCAGCCTTGAGGGAACGCCGTCTGCGGCCACCGACAAAACCGCCCCCGCTTTCATGCGACAATCTAAACGGCAATCCCAATCTATCGACAACCAGTTGCGCTCTTCCCAGAGCGCGGCCACGACGGAGGATGAATACCATTGATAAACGATGACAAAATCAAACTGTCGATCCGGCTTATGCGGTCCGCGTATGACACCGCCAAATCCCAGGCGGCCACCACCGGATCAGCCATCAGTGTGATTGTGGCCGAAGCGGCGACACAAACCCTGCTGGCAACCTATCGCTCGGATCGCGAGGCGGAAATACTTAAAGCCGTCGAACGGGTATTTTTCAAACTCCAGAAACTGGAAAAACGTCAGAATCTGGACTTGCTGATACTCAAGGAAATGGTGGGCCTGAGCGTCCGGGCTTATTTTAACCATACGCCTGAGGTTCCGGAGCATGAACGATCCGCAGCGCTGCTGAGCGGTAAAGCGCGGTTCCACCGGTATCTGGACACTCTGGCCCGTAATCTGCGCCAGAACAAATCGATTCTGGGTGAGGTGCCGGAGCTATTGGCTATCCCGATGGCTATCCAGGGCGAATCCAACGGCTCGCCCGCAGCCGAACCAGCAACTTCAGAATCCGCACCGGCGCAGAGGTTGGATCCACCGCCCAACGGCAACGTAGCCCTCCGCGAAGCGGCATTGTCACCAGAAGAAAACGTGGACAGACGCGGCAAGGAGCCGATTGGTTCCCATCAGCCCGCAGGTCGCCGCATCAGTGTCGGGTATGACGAACCCGGATTGTTTCATGACGCGGTGAAACCGGCTCAGCCGGAACCACCGGCATGCCCAAACGGCGTGCCCGGCAACAATATGGCAGAGGATTCATAGCGGAAGTCTGATGGAATATTGAATTTGCTACGCTTAGCAGCCAGTCGGAAATGTTATCCAAGTACTTTAATCAAAAAGGAGAATGAATATGGTCAGTATCGTTCAGCAGCGTCACAACGAAAGCCTAAATCACGCCTTGGGGCCTGTCATTGCTGATGCATTGGCGCGGCCCGACGTGGTGGAGATCATGGCCAATCCCGATGGTGGTTTATGGGTGGATATCATCGGCCAGGGCCGCCAGCGCCTGGGCGCTATTGATTCGAGTTCCGCGGAAACGGTGATTCGTCTATTGGCCGCCCATGCCGGGGAAAATGCCAATCCTGAATCACCCGCCATCGCCGGCGTATTACCGGCAACGGGAGAACGGTTTCAAGGCTTATTGCCGCCGCTGGTCGACCGGCCCACTTTTACCATTCGCAAAAGACCAGCACGCATTTTTACACTCGATGATTATGTGGCATCCGGTGTGCTGGCGGCGGATGGTGCAAAAAGCATACGCCACGCCATTGCCCAGCGCCAGAATATTCTCGTCGCCGGCGGCACCGGTTCCGGTAAGACCACCCTGGTCAACGCCATATTACATGAACCGGAGTTCCAGATGCAGCGTGTGGTACTCATTGAAGATACCCGTGAACTGCAATGCTCAGCCCCGGATCGGGTGGAACTGCTAACCAAACAAACCGAACCCAAGGTAACCATGAATGATCTGCTGCGTATGACGCTGCGCCTACGGCCCGATCGGATTGTGGTGGGTGAAGTGCGGGGTGGTGAAGCCTTGGCACTCCTCAAGGCATGGAATACCGGCCATCCCGGCGGCGTGGCCACCATTCACGCCAACAGCGCCGAAGACGCCTTGTATCGGCTGGAAGATTTAATTGGGGAGGTTTCCCAGACGGTTCCGCAGCGTTCCATTGCGTCAGCGATCAATCTGGTGGTTTTCATTAAGAGAATTGCTGTTGCACCTGGGCGCGTGGTATCGGAGATATTGCAGGTTGTTGATTTCAGTGCCGGTAGGTATATGTTACACAAGCCGACGCTGTAGCACTGCTTTGGTGATCTGCGGAACAATTGGAACCGTCTGCTTGATGCCGCAGGCCTGACACCGGAAGAACGCAAGGAGGCAGTGGTGTTATTCTATTCGCGGGTAGAAACGCTGCCGGGTACGGAAGTTGGGTGAAGGCGTTGGAAGAGAACAAATGCGGGGTGTCACATAATGGGGGAAGGTAATATAATAGAGACAATGGATATTAGGAACGGAGTCCAAAGATGCAGTCCTTATATTCGACGCTGATATCGAAATGCGATGCCGTCAAAATGAAGATAAATACTTTCATCAGCCAGCACACAAAGATCTACGTTGTCCCAAGCAGCATCGAAAGGGTGCCGTCCAACTCACCCATTGACACGTTCATGCGGCGGATGCCACACTTTCTTCCATCTGATGCCTTTGAAGATACCGTGGCGACAATCGGCTTTCAATCGTGGGCACCGCTCGATGACGAGGGGCGGATGGCACAATGTGATGCACTCAACGATTTTCGTGAATACGCCGGAGTCCTTACGCCAGTCATCCATGACTATCCGGCCACGACAAAACAAGATATGGAAGAATCTATCCAGACGATTATGGACTTCATCCAGCAGGATGGCTACTTGCCCTATCAAACTGTTGATGCGGTGGTGCAGGCCATCAGCACGGAACTGGATAAACAGAAGCAGATACTCGGTTCTTATATAAAAAATTCTGTCGCATCGCCGATCCTCGTTGCTGACACTAATGCACTATACTACAACCCGGCCTTGGAGGATTGGACATTCGCCGACATTCCGCAGTTCCAGTTGGCGGTGCTGCCGCCGGTATTGGAAGAACTAGACCGACACAAGAGCGAGCACCGGAATGAGACCCTACAGATAAAAGCTGGGCGGCTCGTCAACCAAATTAAGGAATACCGGCGGAGGGGTGATATTCAAAGAGGCGTGCCGCTGAAGAGCACAATCAGCACCTTCATCACCCCCAATATTATACCGATCTTCAACAGGGTGGGGCCGTTTTCGGATTCTAAGGTGGCCGACAACCAGATTCTCGCAGGCTGCTTCGAGCTGGCACGGCAGAACCCTGGCTGTCCTGTCGCCCTCGTGACCCGCGACGTTAATCTCCAGAACAAAGCCGCCTGCATTTGCTTGCCCTACCTTGAGCCACCTGATGCCGTTCCAAAACCGTAATCCGATCTCGGTCGATGCAGCCGTCAATAGCTGCCGAACCATTCTTGCGGTATCCTTTCGGGCGGCGGTGAAATTGGGAATTGTGGAAGTTGTATGGCCGTGAGAAGACTGGTATCGTGCAGTATCCGCGTGGAGGGCTGAAACTGGAAATGGTCTCTGACAGGACGACAATCCGTTATTCCGCCAATATCTGTGCGGGATCGCTGAAGGTGCCGGAAAGCCGGATCGTGGCCGGTCTGCTTCTGAAGGGTGTCAGCGGGGATGACTGGCACCACGCCATGGTGGAGCAAAATGTCCTGCAGGCCCGCAATACCGTTTCTGCCGTCCGCATCGGACGGCTGGTGCGGCAGCGGCTGGAGCTTATGAAACCTGATCTGTGGCGACTGGTGCGGGATGGCTCCGGCCCGGTCGCTACCCAGGCTATTCTGGCCGCCGCCATTAAGCACAGCCCGTTGCTCGGCGATTTTCTTGATCTGGTCGTGCGTGAACAGTTTCGTTATTATTACGTTTTCGTAATTGAACGGTACGATACATGAACGGTACGATACCACCAACGGGCGCAGCGTAGCATAGTCGGCGGTATCCACCAATGCAGAACGACTACACGGAGATATACTGTGGCTCAACTTGACCGATTGAAAAAGAGGTTGTTCAGTTGCGTCGGTGATACAGTTCTTCCATACTGGGCGCTCGCCGTGAGCACAATGCTCGTGTCATGCACGTTGTCCGAATGGTTCTCTTTATCCAGCGGAGCAACCATTGGTGCATGGTTGGTGCTGCCGATTCTTCTGGCCATCGCGATTCTGGTCTGGGGGTGTCATTTGGCACGCCTGCCGATGGCGGGTTCAATTTTCCTCCGTCGCGGCCTACCTCCGCCAGTAATCTGGGTGATGCTCGCGTCCGGAACAGTTGCATTATTTACCGCGCTTTATTTCCATCACATCGGCTCTTCATCCGATATATCAACCGCTTTCGTGGCCGCCGCGCTGGCGCTGATAGGGTACACATTGCTTCTGCCCCGCGTGCTGGCCTGCCAGACTACCAGCCGCCTGCGCACCGAGCTTCAGGCTGCTGTTGGAGATACGGCAGCATCCGCATCCAAGACGCGGTCCGAGTCTGCGGCTGCGGCCAAAGAGCCTGATCGCATCCCGCCTATCAACAACGGCCCAACGCCTTGGGGCGCACCCATTAACGACCCCGAACGCGAGCAACGGCTTTTCCGTTGGATTGCGGTACCAGAAAATCCAATTGGCCGCAGTACCGACGACTTGTTTGACGTGAAGCAGAAGGCGGTGAGGTTGCTGGAACTGCTATGCCCGGTATCGCCTGTTTCGAATGCCGGTACCGTCAATGTGCTGGGGCCGCGCGGATCAGGGAAGTCGTCTTTACTGCGCCTCGCTGCCGAGTTTGAGCAAACCTCGAAGGCCAAGCTGATATCTGCGCCGCAGGTCGTGCTGCGGTTTTGTTTTCTTTCCCTTTGGGATTACTCGAACCCCAGGGCCGCACTGCGGGGTGCAATCGATGAACTCCTCGAAATAATCCGTGACCGTATCGACATCCTTCCGATTGCGGGCATATCAAATGGGATTGTCCGGGCGTTTTTTGGTGCTTCCGCTATCCCTGACATTCTCGGCGGGTTTTCGGCCCCTTCTCTGGACCACTGGCTTCCGGCTCTATCGGAATTACTTGTCAGGGCCAATCTGCGCATCATTTTGTGTGTTGAAGACGATGATCGCATTACAACCGCCGCTCGCCGCGCCGACCACTGCGAAATCATGCAGGGATTCCTGGATCGCCTTAAGGGTCTTCCGGGATTCGGGTATGTAATATGTACGTCGACGCCGGTTTGGTCAGAACCATCGCCCGATGAATTCCACTCCGTTATCCCGGAAGGAGGGAACGATAACGCCGATAATTGGAACAGCTACAACGAGCGATGGTTAAAGGCGTGCCGGGACGGCGTTATTAAAACAGAGAACGCCCCACCGTTGACCGCAGCAGAGATGGCTCGCCTCCGTGGGGAGGTCGGCGGGATTATTTATCGGGGGCGATCAAAATGGGCGGAAAGCATGGGGCACCTGCCTGTGTCCAGGCTCTGTCAATATGATTGTCTGCTTGACGAGTACCTTCGATACGCGGAGGTGGAACCTGTATTAAAGGTATTCCGAACCTGGATGGTCCGGCAAGTGTGGCCGGACCTTCAGGACCTTACCATGGCGGTTCCCCTGTGCGGAATTGACACACAACAGCGGCAGAGCCTGTTCAGTGCATTTCTTGCGGACTACTCAGATAGCGGACTGGCGCAGCACATCACACCACGCACACTGCGAAATGCTTTGCGTGAAGCGCATCGGCGCTGGATGAATATCGTTGCTGTTCTCCAGCAAGACCGTAGCCAAGACAGTAGCGATTGGCAGAAGCGGTGGACCGAAAACGGTATCGATTTTGACAGCGTGCTGACGGCGTGCCTCCTGCGCGCATGTCTGCCCGATCGGTGGCCAAACTTCCTCCGGGGCGCGGGTAATCAAACTTTGTATACAAGTTTTCACCGTAATCTTGCGGAACAAAGGCCGGGTGGGCCCGAAGGTTTTAGCATGTTGCACGGTGAGGTTGCCACGCAGTTGAGGAATTTGCCACTTTGGCTGGGCCTGTCGAGTTCCGTATGGAACGTGCTCGCCGTACAGGATTTTGTTCAGGGCCACAATGTAAGGCCTGGCGGCATCATCGGAAACGGTGCGCAGAATAACTGGAAGTTGTTTATCAATTCTTGAGTCCGCTTGCAGCTCGGCGAAAATTAGTTTTCGTCCATTTCCACGTTGTGCCGCCCCCGGGTCTGTGCGACAACCTACCGACTGATCTACCCCGCCGGCGCATTACCGCAAGCGGCACACGTCGGTCCCCGATGGTTTGGGCCCATCCCAGAACCCGGAGTTGGTTCCCCCATTAGCCGCCGCGTCATTCTTGCGGTATCCTTTCGGGCGTCGGTGAAATTGGGAAAAGCGGAACTTTCATGACCACCCCATACCATGCACGCTACTTTGCACACGAGCTTACGCGACGGCGGCAGCCGCTGGGTGTGGACCGGCTTTCCATGGCATTATTCGATGCCAGTGTTGATCTCAATCCCCATCAGATTGACGCTGCCGCATTCGCCCTGCGTAGCCCACTGTCCAAGGGTGTATTGCTGGCGGATGAAGTGGGCTTGGGAAAAACCATTGAGGCCGGATTGGTGCTATGCCAATGTTGGGCCGAACGAAAACGGCGATTGCTGGTCATTTGCCCCGCGAGCATCCGCAAACAATGGGGACTGGAATTGCAGGAAAAATTTAATCTGCCCACCGTTATCTTAGATGCCAAAACGTACCGCCAAGAACAAGCCGCTGGCAATGCCCATCCATTTGCAAGTGACAAAGTGGTCATAACTTCCATGAACTTCGCCAGCAAAATGCAGGCGGACATCCGATCCGTGCCTTTTGATCTGGTGGTCATTGATGAGGCCCACAAGCTGCGCAATGCTTATCAGCCAAAAAACAAAATAGGGCAGGCGATCAAATGGGCGGTTCAAGACCGCAAGAAACTTCTTCTGACCGCCACGCCATTGCAAAATTCGCTGCTGGAACTTTATGGCCTCTCCACCATTCTTGATGAGACGGTCTTCGGCGACGTTAATTCCTTCCGTTCCCAGTACACAAATTCCACGGGAGATATGAAGGCCCTGCAGGATCGGATCGAACATTTTTGCCAGCGTACACTGCGGCGGCAGGTTGTGGAATACATTAAATACACCGCCCGACGGCCTCTGACTTTCAAATTCAGCCCTACGGACGAAGAACAGAAGCTTTACGAAGCGGTCTCGGAATACCTCATGCGGGAAAACACCTTTGCGTTTCCCAAGCGGCAACGGCACCTGACGACACTGATTCTTCGCAAGTTGCTGGCGTCATCCTCCTTTGCGGTGGCCAATACGCTGGATACCATGCGAAACCGGCTGGAGCAACTGATGAAGGGGGTACCGATACCGGACGATCTGCCTTCGGATATCGTCGCCGATGAGGAGATGGAGGAAGACCTGCTCGATGAAATCCTTGATGATACCGGTGCCGAGAACAGGGACGCCGAACCTTCGGAAAGCAAGCCGGATCGCAAGGTCCTTGAAGATGAGATCAACGAACTGGCTCGTTACGCGAACTGGGCCAGAAGTATCGGCGTAGATACCAAAAGCAAGGCACTCCTTGTGGCGCTGAACACCGGATTGGCGGAGATGGCCAAAATGGGGGCCAAACGCAAGGCCCTTGTTTTTACAGAGTCCCGCCGCACGCAGGAATATCTCAAAAAATTCCTTGAAGTCAATGGTTATGCCGGGCAGATTGTCCTGTTCAACGGTACCAACGCTGGTTCAGAATCCGGGGAGATTATTGACCGCTGGCTCAAGGACAATACCGATTCCGGGCGTGCCACCGGCTCGCGCACCATCGACAGCCGCACCGCGTTGATTGAGTATTTCCGCGATCACGCCACCGTGATGCTGGCCACCGAAGCGGCGGCGGAGGGTGTGAACCTGCAATTCTGTTCTCTGGTGGTAAATTACGATTTGCCATGGAATCCACAGCGTATTGAGCAACGTATTGGCCGCTGCCACCGATATGGGCAGGAACACGATGTGGTGGTTGTTAACTTTCTCAACGAACGCAACGAAGCCGACCGCCGGGTTCAGGAACTTCTGGCTGAAAAATTCAATCTATTCAGTGGTATTTTTGGTGCCTCGGATGAGGTATTGGGAACCATCGAATCCGGAGTTGATTTCGAGCGGCGAATTCTGGCGATCCACCAGGAGTGCCGCACGCCGGAACAAATTGCGGCAGCGTTCCAAAAGCTCCAGCAGGAAATGGAAGAGTCCATCAAATCCCGCTTAACCGATACGCGCCGGGTGCTCATGGAGCAATTTGATGAAGATGTCCACGCCCGGCTTAAAATGCGGCTTAGTGATGCCCAAGCCAATCTGGACCGCATCAGCCGCCTGTTCTGGACGTTGACGCGGTTCATCCTTGCTGACCGCGCAAATTTTGAGGACGCGGCCCTGGCATTCACATTGCAACGTCCACCCCAGGATAGCCTCAAGCCGGGCCGCTATCACCTGATTTCTAAAACGCAGGAAAATATCCCCGGCGATTTCCTTTATCGACTATCCCATCCGCTGGGGGAATGGGTCATCGATACCGGCAAAAGCCGTCCCACGCCTACGGCTAGCGTGGTTTTTAACCTGACCGGACACGGAACCAAGCTTTCCATGGTGGATTCAATCAAGGGGCAGTACGGCTGGCTGACATTGCAACATCTGAAGGTCGATTCGTTTGACCGCGAGGAATATCTGCTGTTTTCCGCCGTTACCGACTCAGGCCGGTCGCTGGATCAGGAAACCTGCGAAAGATTGTTCCAATGCGATGGCATCGTGGTTCCAGCGGAGGACCCGCCCGCACCGGTGCGGGAACGGCTGGAAAATGAAGCCATCCGTCACGCCGATGCCACCATTGGAGCCTCCCTGGAGGCCAACAGCAAATTGTTCGGTGAGGAGCGAGAGCGGCTGGAAAACTGGGCGGAGGACATGGTTTTTGTCGCCGAAAAAGAACTGGCGGACATTAAAGCCCAGATTAAAGCGGTTCGGCGAAAATCCCGCCTGGCCACCACGCTTGATGAGCAGAATAATCTCCAGCAAACCATTCAGGAACTGGAAAGGCGGCAGCGGACGCAGCGGCAGGAAATTTTTGACGTGGAGGACCAGATTGCGACAAAGCGAGATAAACTCATTGACGCCCTGCACCGCCGCATGAGCCAGAAAACCAGTATGATGCCACTGTTTACTATTCAATGGAAAGTAGTGTAATGCCCACCAACCTTGAAAAATTCCGTGATCTTCTTCGGCAACTGTTCCAACTGGACCAGGCTGATCTGGATTTCGGTATTTACCGCATTATGAACCAAAAGCGGGATGAAATTCTCCGCTTTCTGGATCAGGATTTATTGCCGCAGGTAAAAGCGGCGTTTGCAGAATACCAGTCCGCTGATAAATCGGTTCTGCAGGCGCAATTGGAGCAGGCCGTCAATAAGGCTAAAGACCTGGGTGCCGATGCGGATTCCATGCCCGTAGTTAAAGAACTGCGGCAAAAGATCGCCACCGAAGCGGTGGACATCACCGCACTGGAAAACACGGTATTCTCGCATCTCTTTAATTTCTTCCGCCGGTATTATCAGGATGGGGATTTTATCTCCCTGCGGCGCTATAAGGAAGGTGTGTACGCCATTCCCTATGAGGGAGAGGAAGTAAAACTTTATTGGGCCAATCACGACCAGTATTACATCAAAAGCAGTGAAACCTTCCGTGACTACACCTTCAAACTGGATTCCGGAAAACGGGTCAATATGCGTATCGTGGCGGCAACCACCGAACAAAATAACAACAAGGAAGCCCCCGGCAAGGAACGCCGCTTCGTGCTCTGTCCGGAAAATCCGCTCTCTGAAGAAAATGGCGAATTGCATATCCGCTTTGAATACCGCCCCAGTGAAGGCCGGGAAAAGCAAAGCGACTTAAATCAAGCGGCCATCACAGCCATTCTTGCGGCACCGGGCTTTGAGCAATGGGCGGCACAATTGGGCAAAGCCGCCCCAAGCGAGAACAATAGCAGCCGCACCGTGCTGGAAAAGCATTTAACAAAATTTACCGCCCGCAACGAATTTGATTATTTCATCCATAAAGATTTGGGCGGCTTCCTGCGGCGGGAACTGGACTTTTACATCAAAAACGAAGTCATGCACCTGGATGATATTGAAAATGATTCCGCCCCGCGTGTGGAGCAATATCTCAGTCTGATCCGCGTAATCAGGAAAATCGCCCACAAGATCATCGCCTTTCTGGCCCAACTGGAGAATTTTCAGAAAAAGCTGTGGCTGAAAAAGAAATTTGTCATTGAAACCCATTATTGCATCACATTGGACCGCATTCCGGAAGAACTGTATGCCGAGATCGCCGCCAATGATGCCCAGAGGGAAGAGTGGGTAAAGCTGTTTGCCGTAGATGAAATAAAAGCCGAGAAGCTGCGCGAAGTGGCATACAGCCAACCGTTGACCGTGGAATTCTTAAAGGCCCAGCCGCATTTGGTGCTGGACACAAGGCATTTCCAGGAAACGTTCGAGAAGAAACTGCTGGCATCCATCCACGGTTTAGATGAAAAACTTAATGGCGTACTGTTCCATTCGGAAAATTATCAAGCGTTGCGACTGATGGAGGAGCAATACCGTGGACGGGTTGATTGCGTTTACATTGATCCGCCATATAACACCGACGCATCGCCTATCATATACAAGAACGGGTATAAGGAATCCTCCTGGCTCAGTTTGGTCGTGGACCGGCTGGCAGTAGTGCGTAGGGTTCTGGGCGATTCCACCCCCGTTTGCCAAGCGATCGATGACGCTGAGCTGGATTATTTGTGCCAGGCCACGCGGGCCGTGCTGCCGATGCATGAGTTGCACAAATGCGTTGTGGAGCACTACCCGGGATCGGGAACCGGGCGATCTAACGTCTCACGTACCCATGAATATGTGATCTACTCTATACCCTTGGGAGCCGACCTGCTGCGAGGGAACGTGTTGGAATCTTCCGAGCGCGTCCGTGGATTCAGGCGGAGCGGCACCGGGGAGAACAACTTTCGAGCGGGACGCCCCAACAGCTTTTACGCCGTATTGGTCGATCCCCGAAGCAAGGAGATAATGGGTTTCGAGCCACCCCCAAGCGGCACGGGGTATCCCACTGACTCGACCGCCGACGGGTGGATTAGGGTGTATCCCCTAGGTGATCGTGCAGCCGGCAACGTCCAAAACCCGGAGCGGGTATGGTCCCTTAGCTACGAATCGGCACCCCCTGCCTTAGCGGAAGGCCGCCTCCGTTGTACGGAGGATATCGTGATCCAGCGGCTCTACACCGACTCCGAGCGACGCGAACTGCTACCGAGCATCTGGCGTGGGGCGGAATTCAGCGCGGTCGCGAACGGGACCAACCTGCTCCAGTCAATCTTCAACGACGCCTCGGCCTTCTCATACCCAAAGTCCGTCAGGACCGTTCAGCGTGCGGTTGACAGCATGACGCACGGACACCCCGGCGGCGTGGCCCTAGATTATTTTGCGGGGTCCGGTACCACCGCCCATGCGGTTATAAACCTCAACCGCGAGGATGATGGCAACCGCAAATACATCCTTGTTGAAATGGGTGAATATTTTCATACCGTACTTTTGCCACGAATTAAAAAGGTCGTTTATTCCAAGGATTGGAAAGACGGTAAGCCCATCGCACGCGATACCGGCATCAGTCATGCCCTCAAATATCTCCGCCTGGAATCCTACGAAGATGCACTGGCCAATCTGGAACTTAGCCGCACCACGCAGCAGGCTGATTTGTTAAATTCCGATTCTGCCATGCGTGAGCAATACATGCTTTCCTATATGCTGGATGTGGAAAGCCGGGGCAGCCAGTCGCTTTTGAATATCCAGAGTTTCCGCAATCCCAACCAATACAAACTGAAAGTGGAAAGAAATGGTGAAACGCAACTGGTTAATGTTGATTTGCCGGAAACATTCAATTGGCTGCTGGGATTAACCGTCAAGCATATTGATGTCATACGGGGTGTGCGCGTCATTGACGGCAAGAATCCCAAGGGAGACCGCGTGCTGGTGCTCTGGCGGAACATGGATGAAATGGATAACGACAAGCTGGATCAGTGGTTCCAGAAGCAGAACTACAATACCCGCGAGCTTGAATATGACATTTTCTATGTCAACGGCGACAATAACCTTGAAAACCTCCGCCGACCCGATCAGACGTGGAAGGTGCGGCTGATTGAAGAAGAATTTAAGCGGCTGATGTTTGATGTGCAGGATGTGTAGACCCATGGGTGATAAAATTAAGAGCATCTCAATCGAAGGGTTTAAATCCATCCGGAAAATGGATCTTGAACTTCGGAATCTGAACGTGCTGATTGGGGCTAATGGGGCGGGTAAAAGTAATTTCGTCGATTTCTTCCACTTGCTTCATGAGATGGTTGAACAGCGATTGCAATTAGCGGTCGGCGTTGGCGGCGGGGCCGACATTTTTCTCCATTTTGGGCCGAAGGTTACAAAAGCAATCGAACTAAAAGCGCGATTCGGTCAAAACGCCTACGAGTTCGTACTTACGCCCACCGTCGATAACCGACTGATTTTCGCCAGTGAAAACACCGTATACTACCCGTCTTCCAATGATCGGGTGGCGAAATCACAAGGGGCTGGCCACACGGAAGCGAAACTCAAGGAAATTAGAGAAGATCCGCCGACGCTACGTCAGGCGCGGTATGGGCCTCCCCATTACATTTATAAGGCTGTTTCAAACTGGGTCGTTTACCACTTCCATGACACCAGCCTCTCGGCGTACGTGCGAGGGCAAAAAGCGATTAACGACAACGAGTTTCTCCGGCAGGATGCCGAAAATCTCGCGGCATTTCTGTTTAAGCTCAGGCAGACAAAACCGATGGCATACCAAAAAATCCGTGATGTGGTCCGGCTGGCTGCTCCATTCTTTGATGATTTCAAATTACGCCCGGTTACGGCGAATCCCGAACTGATCCAACTGGAATGGGCCCAAGTTGGATCCGATTATCCGTTCCGGCCCAGCCAACTTTCTGATGGCACGCTTCGGTTTATCTGCCTGGCCACGGCCCTGCTGCAGCCGAATCCACCGGCCACCATGCTCTTTGATGAGCCGGAGTTGGGGCTGCATCCGTATGCACTGGCCCTGCTGGCCAGCCTGTTCAAGCAGGCCGCCACAAGCGGCGGACAAGTAATCGTCTGCACGCAATCGGCAGCGCTGCTTAACGAATTTGAGCCGGAGGATGTGATTGTCGTGGATCGGGAGGATGGCCAATCAACCTTCCGCCGCCTGGAAAAGGCAAATCTTTCCGAGTGGCTGGAGAATTACAGTCTGGGCGAATTGTGGCAAAAAAATATTTTCGGCGGCAGGCCGCATGGAGATTCCGGCAATGGGCCGCCAGACTCGGAAACTCCGGACAACCCACCTTCGGAAATGCCCGATACGCCGCCGCCGGAGGGCGACATTCCATGACGCGAGTGAATATTGTTGTCGAAGGGCAGACTGAGGAAACGTTCGTCAAGGATGTGCTCGCACCGGCCCTTGGATACCAGGGAGTATACCTGAAACCACGCCTGCTTGGTACGTCCGGCCATCGGGGCGGTAACGTGAATTACGCCCGCGTAGAGAGGGATGTTACCGCATTACTTAAACAGGACAGGCAGGCTTATTGCACAACGCTCATTGACCTGTACGGTTTGGGAAGTGGCTTCCCGGAGAGCGTCCCGATCTCAATCGGAATCCCCAGCCGCCCCGAACCCGGTAGGGCATCGCAAATCGAACAGGCGGTAAAGAACGATATTATCTCCACGCTTGGCGACAATTGGCGCGCTGATATTCGGTTCATCCCGTATATCCAGCAGTACGAATTCGAAGGCTTGCTTTTCAGCAGTCCGGTGGCACTGGCACAGGGCATATCCCAGCCGCAACTGGCGAAACAATTCCGGGATATTCGCGAAGAATTTAACACACCTGAGGATATTAACGACAGCCCGCACACCGCACCATCGAAACGGATATTGCAAATTCATCGGCCTTATCAGAAGCTGCTCCACGGTGTCCTTGCCGCCAAGGCAATGGGCCTTGCAACCATTCGACGCGAATGTCCGCGATTTAATGCGTGGATTTCCCGCCTGGAAGCATTAGGCACGGGAGGTGCGTGATGGCAAAATCAAAATCATCTCGATCCGGAATGGCCACGCTTTACCCCGAAGCCGTGCCCATCCGCTTTGAGCAGAAATTGGTGCTGCTGCAATGGATGCTAAGTCTGTTTGATAAGACGAGTTTCGAGCAGCTTGCCGAACGGCTTAAAGTCCCCGAACTGGAAGGCCTGACGGAAGATAATAACCATAAGTTCTTGCAGGCGATGAGAAACTTGTGGGAGTTTCCGGAATTCCCCGGCGACACATTGCTGGGCTATGACCAGAACATCGTCAAACATTCCATGGCACTGAACCAGAGACGGGAAACACCCGTCCGCTGGAAGTATTTTCAATGGCTCACGCTGCTGTTTGCCGAGGTTTATCTGGACCGCTTTTTCCGCAACCCGGAGAAGCTGCTGATAGACCTTAATGGTTTCGTCGTACAGTTTAACGCCGACAAACTGGAAAAAGACCGTATCCCCGCATATGAGGCCGCCGATCTGCGAAAGCTGGCTTTCTGGAATGCCACCGGCAGCGGAAAAACACTGTTGATGCACATCAATATTCTGCAATACCGCCATTATCTTGGCTTGTACGGGCAGGAAAAGGAACTGAACCGGATTATTCTGCTCACGCCCAATGAGGGGCTTTCGCGGCAACATCTGGTGGAATTCCGCGCCGCAGGCATGGAGGCGGAACTGTTTAATAAGGACGGAGGCTCACTTTTTTCGGGCAAGACCATTGAAATTATCGATATTCACAAGCTGCGTGAAGACAGCGGGGAAAAAACAGTCGCCATCGACGCCTTTGAATCCAACAATCTGGTATTGGTGGATGAAGGCCATCGCGGCTCCAGCGGCAAGGAAACAGGCCGCTGGATGGATGCCCGGCGGCGGCTTTGTGAAAACGGGTTTTCGTTTGAATATTCCGCGACGTTCGGCCAGGCGATGAAGGTCAGCGGCAACCGTGATCTGGAAAAAGAATACGCCAAGTGCATTCTGTTCGACTACTCCTACAAATATTTCTATCGGGACGGCTTTGGAAAAGACTACCGAATTTTGAATTTGGCTGATGATTCCGATGATGAGAAACGGACGCTTTATTTGACCGCGTGTCTGCTGGCGTTTTATCAGCAGCAGCGGCTATATCGGGACAAGGCCGGTGAGTTCCGAGCCTTTTTGCTGGAAAACCCATTGTGGGTGTTTGTGGGCGGCAGCGTCAATGCGGTTCGGTCAGACAATAAACGCAAGGTTTCCGATGTGGTGGATATTCTGTTGTTTCTGGCGGAATTTGTCAGGGAAAGACCACGGACGGTCCACTTGCTGGATCGTTTGCTGGGCGGCAGGCCGGGGTTGCTGGATCAGCGGGGAAATGAAATTTTCGCCACCGCTTTCGGCTATTTAAGTAAATGCCGGATGACCGGGGCGGAGGCATTTGATGATATCCTGAAGTTGCTGTTCAATTCGCCCGCACAGGCGTTGCTGCACGTTGAGAACCTTACAGGCACGGATGGGGAAATTGCCCTGCGGCTGGGAGAAAACGAACCATTCGGACTTATCAACGTCGGAGATGCCACCGCATTGTGCAAATTGTGCGAGGAGCATTCTAAACATCTGGTAGTGGCCAGCAAAGATTTTTCCGGCTCGCTGTTTTCCGCGCTTGATAAACCGGATTCCACGGTCAATGTGCTGATCGGATCGAAAAAGTTCACCGAAGGTTGGAATAGCTGGCGGGTCAGCACAATGGGCCTGATGAATGTCGGTAAAAGCGAAGGTTCGGAGATTATTCAGTTGTTCGGTCGCGGTGTGCGGCTCAAGGGTCTGGGCATGAGCCTTAAACGCAGCGGCAAGATTACTGGTATCACCTGTCCCGATAAGATCGAATTACTGGAAACACTGAATATCTTCGGTATCCGGGCACAGTACATGCAGCAATTCAAGGAATATCTGGAAGATGAGGGGCTGCCCGCCAACGAGGATCGCATTGAATTTATCCTGCCGGTGGTGAAGAACCTTGATGGCAAAAAGCTGAAAAGTATTCGCCTGAAGGCTGGCCTGGACTTCAAACGGGACGGCCCCAAGCCGATGCTGACCGCCGCCAATGCCGACCAACCCGTAGATGCCCACCTTTTAAGGTATCCGTTATTGCTGAACTGGTATCCGAAAATTCAAGCCCAGCAGAGCCGGGGGCTGGACCGTTTGGAGGAAACTGCGAATTTACAGGAGGGACATCTGGAATCCCGCCATCTGGCCTTCATGGATATGGACCGGATTTATTTTGAATTACAGGACTTTAAGAATGAACGGGCGTGGTTTAACTTAAACGTGCCGCGCGAAAGTATTCCCAAGCTGTTGGAGCGTTCAGATTGGTACAAACTGTACATTCCCGCCGCCGAGTTGGAATTTACCCGCTTTGATCGCGTGCGGCACTGGGAAGAGATTGCGACCGCCCTGCTGAAGAAATACAGTGATCGCCTGTATAAGCTCCGCAGGCAGGAATGGGAAGCCGACCATCAGGAGTACCATGAACTGGCCGAAGGCGATCCGAATTTTATCAACGAATATCGGCTCATGGTTGAACAGTCGGCGGACGACATTGTAGCGAAACTTGACGAACTCAAGGAAATGATTTCTTCCAAACAGTTTACGGATTGGTCTTTCCGGAACCTTGAAGCGTTATGTTTCGGCCAGCACCTGTATCAGCCGCTGCTGCATTTCAGAAACGATCTGGTGGAGGTTACGCCAGTAACGCTCAATGACGGAGAAATGGAATTTGTTCGCGATCTGCGTAAGTTCTTTAATGAAAAGCAGGACTCGTTCAAAAACCGCGAAATGTATCTGCTGCGCAACATGAGCCGGGGACGTGGCATCGGCTTTTTCGAGGCGGGGAACTTCTACCCCGATTTCATTCTCTGGCTGCTCGTGGACAGCAAGCAGTACGTGACCTTCGTCGATCCCAAGGGATTGCGGAATCTGGACGGCATGGACGATCCAAAGATACGCTTCCACAAGACAATCAAGGAATTGGAAAACCGGCTGGGTGATCCGAGCATTATTTTGAATTCATTTATCATTTCCAACACCCCGTCGAAGGTGGTGAGTTGGTGGAAGAGCAGTGCGAAGTCCGAACTGGAAAAATGTCACGTTTTGTTTCAGGACGAAGACAAAACTACGTATATTGAGAAGATGCTCACGGCGGTTGTGGGGTATGGTGGCGATTCGCTTCAATGATCTACGCGACGCAGGCGCATAATGAATAATAAAAATGGACGACGTGGGTGCGATTCGAGTCCCGAGAACCTTACAGGTTCCCCTGTGAACGCATCCTGCGGTATGCCGTTCAGAGTTTGGTGAAAGGATATTTGTTTTTGATGTTAGCGCCGAAGTATTTACCTTTTGATGCGGCGTTGATCAGTGCGTCGTATTCCTCCTGCGGAACACCGTGATACTGGTAGATTGAGCCGGTGGTGAACTCCACCTCGAGCGTTGAAGTGCTCGGGTCGTAGCCAATCGCACGGATATTACTTGAACTGACTGATACACGTTCCATAATAAACCTCATTTCTTTTCTGTTGCGGCACCCTTGGCCGTGTTATCCAAGACGGAGTGTGCTGCGAGTGCGTCCCGCTCGCGCCAACACCTAATTATTGTAGCGTAATCCTCATCGATTGAACAGTCTGTCCAACCGCCGCCGTGCTCAGGTTTTCCATCTAACCCTGTCGGAACAACAACCTTTGGGTCGTCGCTGTCTGGCCTGAGCGCTACCGGCAGCGGCTCAATCAATGCCCGGATGGGCAGGCCAACCGCCTCTCCAACGACGAGAGCCTCGCCGGTGCGCAATGTAGGAAGCATAGCAAAGAGTCCTTCAAGGTTGTCCGAAGCGCAAGATCGAATCTGTGACCGATCTGTCTCATTTGTAAGGCGCATAGCAATCAGGGTTCCGCACTGCGAGAGGATCGTGGGATCGATCTCCGATGGCCGCTGGCTCACGAGCATAAGGCCGACACCGTATTTGCGGCCTTCCTTCGCAATGCGCCTCACGGCGGCGGCCGCGCGGCTTTTTGCTTGTGTTGACAAATAGGTATGGGCTTCCTCTAACACTATTAGTAGTGGCCGCGTTCGCGATCCGGCCGGGACGGCGCGTCCCCAAAACATCGCATCATAGATAATTCTCAGAACTGCCCCCACTAGGTCATCCAAGATACTCGGCGGAATTCCCGAAAGGTCGAGAACGGA
Organism: Planctomycetota bacterium; assembly: GCA_021805985.1. Classification (GTDB taxonomy): domain Bacteria; phylum Planctomycetota; class Phycisphaerae; order WQYP01; family WQYP01; genus JAMDCX01. The sequence continues at coordinate 25,295 of JAJZDN010000030.1, forward strand.
TATGGGCTTATCTTTTCCAATCCATTCTTGCAAAAGCTCGTCCAGGTCCCGATCTGTTGAACCGTCCTCTTTCACACTCCATGTACCAGGCCGAAAGAGGAAATCGAGCCGTTTATCGCGAAGCTTTCCTTCCAGTGTATCGGTCTGAGCCCGCGTCAGCGTTTCAGAGATGCCTTTGTATACCTTGTCTTTATCACTCTCTTCGTTCTTTGTCGGGCGGAACCGGGGGCGCTTAACCGACATTGCGTCTCCGGGCTGTACTGGCTTTCCATCGTTGCCGATTTCGTATGCCATTGTTGCGTCGGATTGGTTGCCGCTGGGCTTTGTGGTATGCGTTGCGTACTGCAGGCAATGAACGTCAAACCATAACTTGTGTATGCAAAACGGCAACGGTGTATCAGCTGTGATGTCATCTGGCTGGAGCGGACAGGCTGCTCCTGCTGGCTTCGCCGAGCGTTTCATGGTAGTCACCATTTCGAGGAAGTATGCGAGTGCAGGGCCGGAAAGTTGGCCCGTCGTGGTGCTCATGAGTTCCTCCGAACTGAGCGCCCAAAATGGCACGTATAGCGGGCGTTCACCGCGTGCCATATCTGCGTTGATTCGGAAGACCCTGGCTCGTCCGTTGAAGGCCTTCGCATACTCGCCATGCAGATCTAACAGGATTATTCTGGAGGATGGAAAGTCTGCGGAGTCGGCGAGCGAGTGCAGTAGGCTGGCAACGGTTGTAGATTTTCCAGCGCCGGTGCTACCAACGACGGCAGAGTGTCGTGCGACGATCTTGTTCAAGTCTATATACGCGGGGATTGACCGGGCGCTAGCAACCTTGCCAATGGCGACGTAGGATCGCATGTCGCCCGGCGCGTATATTGCCGCGAGATCAGATTCGGTTACTACATGGGCGGCGTCACCGATGGACGGATATTGTGAAATCCCACGCTCGAATTTTCCTTGATGCCCGGCTTCGCCGACTAGCTCGATCCGCAGCCAACGATCTCCGAAGGACGGTGCCGATTCCGGAGGCCCAGGGGCAGCTCCTGCTCCCACCTGCGAGACCACGCCATAAAGGTTAACGTACCCAGCGGGAATGCGCACGAAGCTCCCCACTTGCCCGACACGGTATCCTTCGCCCCGAACGAACACCAAGCCCGTTGCGGTTCCCTCATCGAGTTTGACGCGCACACTGGGACCCGCCACATCTTCGACCGTGCCCAGCCGCGTGGGGTTAGCGGACCGTTGCGCGGAGCCATCAGCTATCCTTGACACAGGATTGCGCCTCCAAAAGCAAGCCGAGATGGTGAAAATTGCCAAGTCTGCATGATCCGCCGATAGTTTTTTCGGCGGCTGGACTTTCAATTGGTTGGCCCGTGCCGGGAATGCGGCCTTGGGGTTGCCCTGTTCCTTCTGCGGGCCTATAGCTTCCCTGCCGGGCACCAATCACTGCTCCATCCGTGGCCAAAAGTGTGAGATTTGGGTTCTTCGCAGCATGCGAGACTGCCACCGTACAATCCTCAAGTTTTGGGAACATGAGTGCAAAGCAATGAGCAGAATGGTTCCCCCTGAGGCCGTCAATGAGTACTTCGTTGAGGTGCTGGTCCGCAAAAGAGTATCCGCAAATTATTAACATCGAGTCTGGCTCGCGAAAGAACGACCGCAACCGATCGAGCATTGCAAGATAGGGCATTCTCCGGCTCTGATCGTACTTAAGATGAGACGGGTATATCAAAAGCTGCTGATCCGCTTTCACGGGGTAGCATCTGAATACGCTGTCGTCTGTTCGCTTTACCCAGTTAATCGCCCCATGGAGTTTCCATAGTCGCACCCAGCGGGATGGGATTGCGTCTTGCTCCATCGCCGAAAGGTCGAAGAAGGGCTCGCGAGCACCAACGAAGCCGTCGAAGAATGGCACCCTCTCCGATTCCAGTGCCTGTTCCATAAGAAGGTCGTAATTTGGTGTAAATACTTCAACCGCATGCACCCGGCTCAGGCGGCCTATCCAAGCCGCGAATCGGCGATAAGCATTCGGGTAGTTGGGCAGTTGTTTGTCAACCTCGCTTGCTATGAGTTCACATATTCTGGATTCCAGGTACTTCAGTTCTTCACTGCTCATATCGCCAAAGTGCGGGTTTCCCTTGAGGGCTAATATTGTGCGAAGTTGTGTCAGGATGTGCTCGACAGTCGGCGCCCCAACAACGCCCCCCGTGCAGTCTTTACAGAGTTTCGACCAGCAGTCCTTGAGGCCGCTCTCCCGTTCCAGCCCTTCCTCAACCTTCTTTGTCAGACCAGCAACATCTGGGATAAGGCAGGCACTCTCTTCTCCGGCCTCGTCGTATACGCCTAGCGGGCATCCTGCTCCGAGAAAAAATCCAAGCCGCCGTTTCTCCGTTTGGAGCGCCTCGCGGAGTAAGTTTATTTGGCTGGTCGCGTCGTGCAAAACCCCAGTGGATCCGACAACGGCGAGGTCCGCGGGCCGGGGCGTCGGAACGCTAGTCGGTGCTGTCGCGTCTGCTTTATGGACTGTCGCCCTATCCATTTTCCACCCCTCCCAGCATCTTCACATCCAACCCCTCAATTTCCTTGAGGCTTTTCCCGGCAATGCCCTGCAAGTCGCCGTACATGCCAACCGTGGCCTGCATCACACGTTCAATTTGTGATTCTCTTTTCGCCCATTGTTTGGTAATTGCCTTTTTCTCGGCGTTCAGATCCTCCTGCATGGACGTGAATGCTTCCACAATGGCTCCCACACGCTGGCGGAAATGCGGGCCGGTCAAATAATCGTAGACCATGCCCATTTTGGTCTGCTGGCCTTCACCCGCTTGCCGGGCGCCGGCAAGTTCCATCAGCGATTGCCGCAGTGCCATGGCTACGGGCAACGCACAGGCCATTGATGTAACCCATACGCCATCAGTGAATTCGAACGTTTCCACCCCGTCCGGCAAAACCTTGGAAACGATCACCGCAACTTCCGCCTTGGCGGTCCGCTGATCATCGCGCAATTTCGCGAGCCAGCCATCACTCCAGTTTTTGGTGCGTTTAGCTTCCCAAAGAATCGTGCCGCAGGCCTGCCCGCCGGAACTGAAAACACGGTGCAGCACATCGCCGCCGAATTCGCCCTTGGGCACCGGTTCAATGGTGTCGCGTGGGAATTTGCTGCGAAGCGTACTTTCCAAATTCAATTCCTGCACTTCGCCCTGTAATTGCTGGGAACCCTGTTCTGCCTTCTGTTTAAGTTCCTCAATTTTCTTTTGCATAGAAGTAATCGTATGCTCTTTTTCCGTCAGACTAAGCCTCAGGCCCTCTTCCGCTTCCTTGCGGGCCTTGTCGCGAACCTGCCCCAAACTCGCCTGCACCTGCTTTTCAATGTTCAGTTCCATTTCCCGTTTGGCATCAGCCAACTCCCTTTCCTTGCGGATCAGGTCCGCCTGGGCTTTTTGTGCTTCGGCCAGCTTGGCATCGCGCTCTTTCATCACCGCCTGCAGATTGGTGATTTCATCAGTCTTTTGCTTGAGTTCATTGGATAGCAGCAACTTGGCCTTTTTCGCCTCTTCAGCGGCAATGGCTGTGCGTTGGCTCTCCAGTTTGGCGGTTACCTGCTCATCAATGGAAGCCCGCGCCGCAGCGACCGCCGCCTCTTTTTCCCGAATCGCAGTTTCCCGTTTGGCAACCTCGGAATTATTGCGTGCGATCTTTTCCTCCAATTCACTGCGCACCGCCGCAACCAAAGGCGCAGCAAGCGATTCGGTGAGCTTAATCTCGGTGCCACATGTCGGACAGATAATGGTCGGTTCAGCCACAAGCAATTTCCCGGAACACATTTACCAACAGTATAATCCGATCTGCCGTTAATGGTAGAGCGCGGCAGATTGGCGTGAATATTGAATATTGGACTGTTGCCCGGTGCGTAACCTTCTCGTTCACGGCGACCGCACGAATTGGCTACTTTTTCCCGTGCAGCGTTTTCGCCATCTGATATTCTTTGCCAAAGTCCATTCCGATACCGTGTCGATGTAAGGTCGCATGGATGCGGCATTTGGTCATCGTCTGCATGTGAACCAGGCCCATGCGATAACGCAGCCAACTGCAATCACTTCCTCCGTTTACCTCCGCTGCCGTAGTTTACCCCGGTGCGCCGGGGTGGTGAAAATCGAAAACTGCCACGCCTGTTCGTTGCTCGTTGCCGTATTAGCGGCCAGAACTACGACAAGGGTGTGCTCGCCCAGAACCGGATGGTGGCCATCGCCCGCAACAATTCGCGACCGTCACCGGGCGAAAACAGAATTTTGTCTCCAGTACTTGCATTCGGCATTTGTTAGGGTATATTGGTATTAGTGATGACATTAAAGTTATTAATGTTGTCAGGCCGCATCCGTCATCACCGCGGCCCGGCAGCGGTGCTTTGTTTTAAGGAGTATCCCCATGAGTATTTCCCGTTGGTTGTCCAATCGTCTTTCCGCCTTGATGGCCTCGGCGGTCCTGCTGGGCTATTCAAGCCTCTCAGAGGCTTCCAGCTTCGGCGGCAGCGGCGGAACGCCGCTACCGTGGGAGACGCCGCTGGCCAGAGTGCTGGCGAGCTTCACCGGCCCGGTGGCCAAGGCTCTGTGTATTCTTTCCATTGTGCTGCTGGGCTTTGGTTTTGCCTTCTCGGAAGGCGCGGGAATGAGAAAAATACTCGGCGTACTGCTGGGTGTGTCCATCGCCGTTACGGCGACGAGCTTCGGCGTGAGCTTCTTTGGCTTTGATGGCGGAGCGGGCTTCTGATGAGTAATTCCGCTAACAAAATCGAAGGTCTGGAAGTGCCGCTGCACTTATCACTGACCCAGGGCGTACTTTTGGGTGGTGTGCCACGCGCCTTTGGCATTCTCAACGGCACCACCGCCTTGGTGCTGGGGCTGGGTCTACACGTCTGGTGGCTGGGATTTCCATTGGGGCTGGTATTGCATGCCACCGCCGTCGTGCTGACCCGACTGGATCCGGACTGGTTTGAGATTTTCCGGGCACATATTAAGCAGCCGGTATTTCTTGATACGTAATGAAGCGTTTTCAGTTTGAAGTGTTCAGTTTTTAGCATCATTTGTCCAAGCCTGAGCACTGAAAACTGAACGCTTAACACTCTCAACAACTTTTGAACTCAAGCATCGGATATAAATCATGTGGAATTTAAGTGAATATCAGAAACATCCCCGGCGGTTAAGCGATTACCTGCCATGGGCGGCCTTCATCGGACCCGGTGTCATCCTCAATAAGGATGGGAGCTTTCAGCGTACAATCCGCTTCCGCGGGCCGGACACGGGCAGCGCTACGCCCGGTGAACTCATGGCCATGCGAGCCCGTCTGAACAATGTGATCAAACGCCTGGGTTCCGGCTGGTGTATCCACGTCGAAGCTGCCCGTAAAAGCTCGCAATCGTACCCCAAAAGCTCTTTTCCCAATTCCGCCGCCACCCTGATTGACCAGGAACGTCGGAAAACGTTTACCGACGATGGGAACCACTGCGAATCCAACTATTTTCTGACCTTGACGTTTCTGCCGCCCGAGGATCAGGTGCGATCCCTGACCAGTGTTCTTATTGAACGCCCCATAGATAAGGCGGGTATTTCCTACCGGGCTTCTTATGAGACCTTTCTGGGCCAGATCACCCAGATCGTCAATTTGCTTTCCGGCTTTATGCCGGAGGTGACACCACTGGATGATGACCAGACCCTGAGTTACCTCCATGACTGCGTATCCGAGCGTGTTCTGGCGGTTAAAAGGCCATTGCAATCGTTTTACCTTGATGAAATGCTTACCGATTCAACTCTGAGCGGGGGCTTAAGTCCCAAACTGGGAAAGCATTTTATCAAGACGGTCTCTATTCGGGCCTATATCGGCCAGACCTTGCCCTGTTTGTTGGATGGCTTGAATGAACTGGCCCTGGAATACCGCTGGGTAGCGCGTTATCTGCCCATGGACAAGGTGCAGGCGACATCACATCTGGGCAAACTGCGCCGGCAATGGTTTGCCAAACGTAAGGGGATGGTCACACTACTGAAAGAAGCGATCATGAAGCAGGAGAGTCGGCTGGAAGACTCGGATTCACTCAACAAGGCGCAAGATGCCGATGCGGCCTTGCAGGAACTGGGAGGAGATTATGTATCATTCGGCCACTTTACGCTAACCATTACCGTATGGGATGAAAATGAATCTGCGGCGATCGACAAAGCCCAGGCGGTACAGCAGGTGGTGGACAGCAGCGGCATAGTTTCCCAGATTGAGAGTTTTAACGCCGTACAAGCCTGGCTGGGGAGTCTGCCGGGCCATGGTTATGCCGATGTCCGCAGACCTCTGATATCGTCACTGAATGTCTGTGATCTCATGCCCGCCAGCAGCATCTGGTCCGGCCCAGCATGGTGCCACCATCTTAATGGTCCGGCCTTGCTGCAAACCCGCACGGCGGGATCAACACCTTTTCGGCTTTCCATTTATCAGGGCGATGTGGGCCATACCTTGATTGTAGGTCCAACAGGGGCGGGTAAATCAACACTGCTGAACTTATTGGCCTGCCAGTTTTTACGTTATGACAAGGCGCGAGTCTTTATTTTTGACAAGGGCCAGAGTGCACGGGCCATGACGTATGCCATGGACGGAATGTTTTATCCGATTGGGGCCGAAGGGCCGGCCAATAAACATGCCAACGGGCAAGTTGGCGAGCAAAGCGACAGCCAACGCCGTCAGCCAGTGGGGGAAGACACGAAAGTGGCAGCAAATGCGCATGAGCGAGAGCAAGGGGAGAGAGAGCAAGTCGAGGAGCAAGTATGCTTCCAGCCGCTGGCCCGAATTGATGAAGATGGCGAACTGGCCTGGGCGCAGGATTGGCTGTTGGACTTGCTGGTACGGGAAGGTATTGCCGTTACACCCGGCCTCAAACGGGAATGCTGGTCGGCACTGAATAACTTAAAAATGCTGCCGACACGGCAACGCACGATGACCACACTGCGGAACCTGGTGCAGGATACCACGATCCGGCAGGTACTGGAGAGCTTTACCCTTGCCGGCCCTTATGGCCGGTTACTGGATGCTGATCAGGAAACACTCTCCGATGGCGATTGGCTGACCTTTGAGACCGAACATTTAATGCACTCGCCGCGTGTACTGCTGCCGGTGCTGACGTATTTATTCCATAAACTCGAAGAGCGTTTCAATCAGGGGCATCCGACGCTGCTGATTCTGGATGAAGCGTGGATGTATCTGACCGATTCGACGTTTGCGGCGCGGATACGCGAATGGCTCAAGGTGCTGCGTAAGAAGAATGTCGCGGTAATCTTTGCCACACAGTCACTGGCGGATATTGCCGAGAGTTCCATTGCCCCGGCAATCATTGAAAGCTGTCTGACGAGAATCTTTTTACCCAACGCGGCGGCGTTGGAAGATACGTCGCGCCGGGTGTATCAATCCTTTGGCCTCAATCTGCGGCAACTCCAGATACTGCAAGCCGCGACACCCAAACGGGATTACTACCTGCAATGCCGACAGGGATCACGATTGTTTCAACTGGATTTGCAACCCATCGCCAAAGCCTTCTGTGCGGCTGGGTCTCCGGAAGATCAGGCCCGGATCACACGGGTATTGGCCCAACATGGGCCGGATGGTTTTGTCACCGCGTATCTCAATGAATTAGGTATCCACGAGGAATATCTCCAGAGTTTGTCTCCGCAGAACAATACACAGCTGGTGCGGTAAGAAAATTCCATCAACAAATTCCTAGGCTACGGAACCAGAAAGGAATGGTTATTATGAAAAACCAAAATGTAAAAACCGATCAACCACTCATTGGCCACCGACATAACCGTTGGCGTAAGGCGGCAATTGCCGCAGCGCTGGGGGCATCTCTGATGGTTGCGGCCCCAGCGTTAGCGCTATTTGGCGGGATCATTTTTGATCCCAGCAACTTTGTTGAGCACATTCTGGCTGTGGCCGCATCGGTGCAGCAACTGGTCGGCATGGAGAGTCAATTGCAAGCCCAGGAAAAAATGCTCGCCAATCTGGGCAGTAATCCATGGCCAAATATGGCCCAATCCATGCAGGATACATCCATCATTCTGCAAGCCGGGGGGCGTTTTGCCGGTGGCAATCCCGATACCCAGATGGCGAGTAATGAACCCCTGTCGTTTGGCAACGGAACCACAAACCCGAATAGCACGGCAATGGCAGAGTTACGTACCCAATGGAATCAGAACAATCGGGTCGCGGTTATTCAGAACCGGCTTTTGGAAAACCAGATTGTTGCCAATATGCCATCCGATTCACAGCAGATTGGTGGCATCGTTGCCGCCTCCAACAGCGCCCCAGGGATGACGGCGGCCATTGAGGCCCACAATCAGTTGCTGGCGAATTTAAGCGTACAGGTAGGCCGGATCATCGCCCTGAAAGTGGCCAAGAATCGACTGCTCGCACAACTTTCCGCACAGCATCAGTCACGCCAGGCGTATCACGCCGCGGTGCGGCAATGGGTGATGCACGATTGGAATAATCCAACCCAGAGCCAGCCGATTGCGAATCCGTTTACGGATATGTATGGGAATTGATGTTGGATGAATCAAACGGCATAAACGCATCGCCATAACGAAATCAACCAAAAACCAAGATTCAGGAGACTATATAATGCACTCAGAACAACCGACAACCAAACCTGGAAAACCGAGTATGAGAAAACGGATTCCGGGTAAACGCGCCCTGGCTCGACCGCTTTGGAATGCGGCCATCGCGGTAAGCGCATTGATCACGTTGACCGTGCCCACGACCTCATGGGGATTTGGGATTGTCTTTGATCCAGCGATTTATGCCAAAAATATCCAGCAGGTTCAGCAGGATATTCAGATGCTTCAGATCATGCAGCAGCAACTTCAACAAGAAGAAATGATGCTGGCGAGCCTCAATATCAACTTGTTTCCGCAATTGAGTTATTCCATGAATCAGTTGCAGGCCATCATCGAGCAACCGGCCTATCTGGCCGCCAATGTTCAGGCGGTCATCAGTGCCGACTATCCACTGGAATATGCCAGTTTGTCCAACACGCAGGTAATGGCGCTCCAGCAGCAATGGCAGCAGAGTCAGAGATCGGCTCTGGTGGAGAATCGGCAGATACAAAACCAGATCGTGGCCCAGATGCCCGCGACTTCCAGTCAGGTGGGCCAGTTGGTCGCGGCCTCCAATTCCGCTCCCGGTGCCACGAGTGCCCTGCAAGCGGGCAATCAGATTGTCGCGACGCTGGCCGGCCAGCTTCAGCAGTTGGAGGCTCTGGAAGCCAGTAACCAGAGAACCTCTGTGCAAAAGCAGGCCATCTACCAATCACAGAGGGCTTATGCCGATCAACAGCGGGCTGCGGTGATGCGTGACTGGAATACCCCGGCGACAACGCAACCGATCCCGATGCCGTTTGGCCAACAATAAAAAGATGTCCAGGTAAAGCGTTCAACGTCAAGCCGTTACATAAAGGTATCCCATGCAAACCATCAATCTGATTCTGAACCAATATCTGCAAACCATCAACAGCGCCTTTGGCCTGATCCAGGGCCATGTGGTCTGGCTGCTGAATTTTCTAATTATTATGAATATCGTTTTGTCGGCGATGCTCTGGGCCTTATCGGAAGACCAGGTCATGGTCAAATTAGCGCGCAAGATCGTCTACATTGGATTCTTTGTATGGCTGGTTCAGAATTGGCAGAGCCTTTGTGATACCATCGCCCAATCATTTATGTACCTGGGCTTTGAAGCTGGGGGAATAGGTTTTCCCCAAGTGTATCTGCTGAACCCCGGCAATATCGCCTATCGGGGCTTTACCGCCAGTTCTCCGATCATGACGGAAATTGGCAATCTCTGCGGGCCAATTGGCTTTTTTAAGAATTTCCCGCAGATTGCGCTGCTGACCTTGGCCGTACTGGCCATTCTGGCCGCGTTCTTTATTGTCGCCATACAGGCTGTTGTGACGATCCTATCATTTAAACTCGGCTCATTGGCGGCCTTTGTACTGATTCCCTTTGGGGTACTTTCCAAGACCGCATTTATTGCCGAACGTCCATTGGGCTGGGTCGTGTCATCCGGTGTAAGACTCATGGTATTAACCCTGGTGGCCGGAATCGGTGATCTGGCCTTTGGCCACCTGCAACTCAATCCCGATTCTATTACGATCCGTTCGGCTCTGGACATTGCACTGGGAGCCATTGTGCTGATGGTGTTGGCGATTACCGCGACACGATTGGCTGGTGATCTGGTCTCCGGCGGACCAAGCCTCGGTGCAGCAAGCATGGTCGGAGCAGCCGGCGGAGCCGGTGCGGTGGCCTTTGGTTCCGGTCAGGCGGTTTATGGCGGCGGAACCTTTTTAGCCGGCTCTGTGGTTGGGGCGTCCCTGGCATCGGTACGCGCCGCTTCCACGATCACCTCCACTGGAAACGCTGCCGTCGCGGCCAGCGGAAGTGGTGCTTTACCAACGGGAGCCGCCAGGGCCGGAACGTCCTCGCAGACAACGCCATCACGCTCTCCATCTGGTGCATCACCAACATCTTCCGGTTCCGATCATCTTCGGTCTGGCAGTCAGAAGATCAGTAATGGGATCGGTAAGATCGGCGGATCAGGGGGTGGAGGCTTGAGTGCGGGGCGCAGCGGAATATCAGAAGAATAGCGATACGGCCGCGATTTGAAATGTAAAAAAACAGTGGATCAGTTTTTAGAATACGTTTTATAGATCAGCTTGAATGTATCAATGGAGTTTAAAAATGGGATTTTCATTACACACCACCAGTTATGGCCAGAACAACAAGACCGATTACCAGACACCGTACAGTCAGGCCGCCAAAGCTTGGGATCAGCGGATCGGAACCGCTCGCCAGCAGGCGGCCCACTGGCGGCTGGCGGCTCTGGGATGTCTGGGCTTGGCGATTCTTTCCACAAGTGCCCTTGTCTACATGAGCCTGACACGCCAGGTGGCCGCTTACGTTGTGCCGGTAAACCGGGTGGGAATGCCGGGCCGCATTGAACTGGCCAATGGACTTTATAAACCCGATACCGCCCAGATCGGCTACTTTGTCGGTCAGGTGGTGAGCTTGGTCCGTTCCCGTCCACTGGACCCGGTGGTACTGCGGAATCAATGGTTGCAAGCCTACCACTTTTTGGCCGGCGACGCGGTGCGGGCCATGAATCAGTATGCGGCTTCACAAAGCCATGTAAATACCGATGCCCGAACCGTTCACCTTGTCAGCATTCTCCAACGCAGTAAGACCACGTATCAGGTGCGCTGGATTGAAGCCACATTCCGACATGGCATTGAAAAGCGTTCGGTGCGTTACACCGGTCTCTTTGAGATCAAATTGATCCCGCCGCATAACGCTCATGCGGTATTTAACAATCCGTTGGGCGTTTATATCACCAATTTTACCTGGAGCCGGGACTTTGATTCTCCGGTGCAAACGGTGCGATAGCCAGAAAGAGAGATGTAACCCGACATTGAAGATTGAAATTCAGATAACTGCTTTTTTAAGGAAAGGATTTTTACATGAACTGGAACTCCAAAACAAAAGGCTTCAAGAGTTTTGCAGGCTGGGGCCTGATGGCGGCACTGGGCCTCTTGGCCGGATGCACTGCGCAAAAGCCGGATATTGTCGTCGGCCCGGATACACGTCTGGTGCCCGCCCATCTGGCCCCCAATCCGGCGCCGCCCAAAGTCGTCGAGGTCAAGGTGCCGGTGCTTGAGCCGCAACTGCGGCCATTGCCGGTAACGATGGTCCGTAAAATCCGATCCGGACATTCTGGCAATGTTTTACAGAGTATTGCCAATGCGGTGGCCAGGGCCACACGGGAGCCGACACCCAAAGGATTTATTGATGCGGTGCAATACTACAACTATGCCCCGGGCGTGGTGTATACCGCCATCACCAGTCCGGGCTTTGTCACAACGATTGCCCTTGCTCCAGGCGAAAAATTGGAAAGCTGCGCCGCCGGGGATACGACCCGCTGGATTGTGCAGGAAGTACATGCCGGTTCCGGGCCGCAGCGTCAGGCACTGGTGCTGGTCAAACCCCGTTTACCGGATTTGAGCACCAACATGGTCATTACCACCAGCCAGAGAATTTATCAGATTGATCTACAGAGCGTAGCGGTGGGGGTTTATCAGACCATGATCGCATGGCATTATCCGTTTGGTGATCTGATCATGATTCGCCACACGATGCAACGTGAAAGCAGTCGTCAGGCGGCCATTCTGGGCCGGCATCTGAATTTATCCAAGATGAATTTCAATTATCTGATTCTCAAGCAGAAGGGCAAAACGCCGCCATGGACACCGCTAAGGGCTTTTGACGATGGAGAAAAGACCTTCATTGAGTTCCCGCCGGAACTCGGCGTTACCGCAGCCCCGCCTCTGTTTGTGTTGGGCCGAAATGGGCGTTCCCAGATCGTCAACTACCGAATTGCAGGCAATTACTACATCGTGGATCAACTGTTCAATGAGGCGGAACTGCGTCTGGGCGAAAGTCCACAGACCATTGTGCGAATTGTGCGGGCCAAGCCCAAATAACTTCGGTGAAATGCAATCCCAGAAATGCAATCCCGGATTAGAAAGAATGTTTTCAACATCACGACCAATGTAATGAGAGGAAAAGCGATGGATGAAAGTATGAATAACATCACAAACGAAATCATTGAACCGCGCACCGGCGCGGACGATGCGCGGCCGGAATCTGGCCACGGCGACACGGATGCGGGAGTTTCAACAAACCACTTGGACTCCCCATCCGCCGCAGAGGCATCGCCGGCGGCTTCCGGAACCAATTTGCCAACCGAATCGTCGGTGCGCACTCAAGGACAATTCAATGATCCCGCAAATGGTTCCACTGGAAATTCTCCAGATCAGACGCCGTATCAGGTGTCGGATGAAAAATTCGATGGCCAGACAGTGGTGCGTATGCACACGCCGCAACCAAGGGTAACGCGGTTAAAACCCAGGGCGGTCATGCTGATACTGCTGGCCACCGCAGGCGCGGTGGGCACCGCGCTGGTCATTGGTCTGGGCGGTACGCCATCGGTTCCACAGGTACAAAGGCGGCCATCTTCCAATAGTGCTGTACAGCCGTCCAGCGAGATGGCCGACAACAACGCTCTTGTGAGAACGTTACCGCAGACGTACACCTGGCCACAAGCGGATAACCATGCCGCTGCTACGGTTTCAGGCCATTCTGCAACACCAGCCAGGAACTCATCCCGGTCTTCCGTGTCCCAATCCAAATCGACCACCGCACCTGATCGGCAGCGGATGCGTCAATTAAAATCCTTGCAACGCCAGTGGCGTAAGGCGATGAATGCCCCGGTGGTTTTTGCCGGTATGGCTGACAATGCGTATAACACTGGCGGCACGGGAACGCCGCCGATGGCGAATTCATCCTCGCTGGGGGCAAGTAATGGTCTGATCGCTGCTGACGGTGTTATTCCACCGGGTATGCCAACACCCGATGGCAATTCAAGCCATGGCGACCAAGGCACGGCAATTCAACAGGAGCACCGGGCCTTTATGAAATCATCCGCTTCGGTTCAATCCTATCTGGCCCAACCGTTGACGCCGCCGGCATCCCCCTATGAAATTCAGGCCGGCACCGTGATCCCCGGCGCTCTCGTGACAGGTATCAACAGTGACTTGCCGGGCCAGATCATCGGCACGGTGACGCAAAACGTCTTTGATTCCGTTACTGGCAAATATCTGCTCATACCACAGGGATCGCGGTTATTAGGCCGCTACAGCAGTGTGGTGGGCAATGGTGAAAACCGAGTATTGGTGGCTTGGCAGAGGTTGATACTGCCCAATGGCGATTCGATTGTGCTTGATGCCATGCCGGGTACAAACCAGGAAGGTCAATCGGGCCTGCATGATCAGGTAAATTACCACTTTGCCAAACTCGCCCAGGCCGCAGCCTTAAGTACCGCCATCGCTTACGGTGGCAATCTGGCCATTAATCCCAACAGCACCTCCACCAATCAGGATGTGGTGGGCAATACGATTGCCCAGGAAGGTTCCCAGATCGGGCAGAAGATTATTGACCGGCAACTCAACGTGCAGCCGACTATCACGATTCGGCCCGGCTGGCCGTTTCGTGTCCTGGTGAACCAGGACATGCGCTTAAAGCCGTACCGACCTTGAGGCCCTTAATGAACGTTAAAGCATTCGTCGGAAAAACCGAAACTTCGGACAAGACAGACTATTATGAACGAAAAGGAGAACACCCCGTGACTGAAATCTCATTGCCGGCATTTCACCATACGGCGACGACATATGTAGCGTAGACGGTTATGTGGTGTGTGGCAAACGTATTACATGCTGGCCGCAATATGATGCACCAGTTATACAACATAATTTCACATGAGATCGGCCTACTTGGCGGAGCCAGTCAATTGTTTATTTTCAACGGAGGCTACCAATGATTGCGTTGCCAGCTTTCCACGTAACCACCCTGCGTGTGGTCCAAACGCGATTGCCACACGGACTTGCAGAAGACCTCACCTTGTACCGCATGTTCTACAAGCAAACGTACGGTGCCGAAGTATCGGAGGCTGATTTAATGCGCGAGATTCTGCGTGCGTTTATCGAAGGTGATGAAACTTTTCGGCAATTCAAGCGTGTAGCAAGAGGCTGCAACCGCTCCAAGCGGTTACGTCAAGCGAACCTTATGCCAAACGCTTCCTCGAAGGATAGCGCCGTTCATGATGTTGCTGCACCTCCCGGCGCTCCATAAAGAGTGGAAGGTGGCAGTTGTGGAGGTTGGCGGTGTTTGAATACGAGCAGTACGTTCAGAGTCCACGGGGGGCGGTTCTTCATCGCCAGGGACCCTATGCAGCCGAGCGGGATCGCTATCTCACACACCTTGCTGCCGAGGGGCGGGCTGTCAGTACGATGCGGCTAATTATGGGGCAGTTGCGATTCGCGGCGAAGCATCTTGACCTTGCTGATGGCCACTTGCTGAATCAGCGCCAAGTCGCGCGGCAACTTCGCAAGCCGTGGCTGCCCCGGCCGCTCGCCCACCCACACACCCTTGGCAACCGTGAACGTGGATGGCGGTTGTTCATGACTCATGTGACTGATTGGCTGCGGTTCATCGGACGATTCCGGGAGCCGTCGGTGACACCACCGGCCTTCGAGCGCTATATACGTGAGTACACGACGTTCCACCGTCAGGAAAAAGGCTTCACGAACGCAACACTGGTAGGCCAATGCCAGACTATTCATGCGTTCTTTCAGCACCTTACCGCGTCGCATCGCTCCCTGTCGGCGGTAACCGAAGCAGATACCGCATCCTTCCTTGCTGCGGGAAAAGCTCGTGGCTGGAGAGTCGTGTCTCAACGCGATGCGGCGCAAAACCTGCGCAGCTTCCTCCGATTTGCCGCCCAGCGCAATTGGTGTCCGTCGCATCTTTCGGAAGCGATTCACCTTCCGCGAGTCTATCGACATGCAACACTGCCTTTGGGACCGCGTTGGAATCAAGTCCGTCAGTTGATCGCCTCTACCCGCGGTTCCAGCCCCAAGAGCATACGTGATCGGGCGATGATCCTGTTGCTGGCAGTGTATGGATTCCGTGTCGGAGAAGTCGCAGCGCTACGTTTGGAGGACATAGACTGGCAGACGAATGTTATTCGGCTTCGGCGTTCCAAGTGTCACCGGCCCGGTATATATCCACTGACAGAGCCGGTCGGTCAGGCGATTCTGCGATATCTTCAGCGGGTTCGGCCGACGACGTGCCCACACCGTACTCTGTTTATCTCCAGGCTCCAGCCGTTTCGGCCGGTCAACTCCAATGCCATTACGGCCATCGTGCGTCAACGGCAGCAGCAGCTTGGGCAGAAACTCACACGCTACGGTGCCCATGGGCTTCGTCATGCCTGTGCGACGCATCTTCTGGCTGAGGGATTTACGTTCAAGCAGATCGGCGACCAACTTGGTCACACGAGCTCGGCGGCGACCGGCATCTATGCCAAAGTGGATTTGGCCGGATTACGGGAAGTGGCGGCGATCGATATCAAGGAGTTGGTACGACACGACCGTGCATGTGCGGATCGGGAGGCTGGGCTATGGCCGAGACGGAGCGTGGAGGCGCTGCGGGAAGTGGCCGATGTTACGCTTCGGCGATTGCTTCCATACGCCGCACCGTTTGGGACACGAAGATGACGCCATGAGGATCTGACCATGAAGAAGCAAGCTGCGGTTCCTCGATTGCTCGAAGCAGTCAGGGAATACATACGCCATCGTCGAGATCAAGGCTTGGCCTTCCGCAAGGAAACGGACCGCTTGGGGTGGCTTCTCAGGACGTTAGGTGATGTGCCGCTGGATACGGTTACCGCCGAAGGGATTCAACGTTATTTACAAGGAAATGGCCCCGCGACCAAATACTGGCGATTCAAGCGTCGGACGATTGAGTCATTTTACCGCTTTTTGATTCGTCAAGGATATGTGACGCGTTCGCCGCTGGCGGATGTTGCACCACCGGTTCTGGCCCGCATGGAGCCGTATATCTACACAGTAGAGGAGGTCAAGCGGCTGCTGACGGCGGTTGATTTATGCCACAAGGATGTGTGGGTAATTGAGCCGCAGACGCTGCGAATGCTGATTTTGTTGTTGTATGGAACCGGCATGCGGATCGGCGAAGCGATCAAGATGAAGCTATCCGATGCCGACTTGGCGGCGGGGGTCTTGACCGTGCGCGCGACCAAATTCAACAAGACTCGGTTGGTGCCGCTGGGCAAGGATCTTCTGGGCGTATTGCGGCGGTACCGCGCCGACATGGCCAAGCGGTGGCCATGCGGCGATGGTGCACCGTTGTTGGTTGACCGTCGTGGGCTGCCTTTACCACGACAGACGTGTGAAAAATCCTTCCGCACTCTCTGTGAGCATGTTGGAGTTGTCCGGAAACCCGCCACGGCGTACGAACAACCGCGTCTCCATGACTTCCGGCACACCTTCGCTGTCAATCGTGTGGTAACCTGGTATCGGGAAGGGAAGAACGTGCAACGGCTGCTGCCGCATCTCTCGACGTATTTGGGGCACTACGACGTGGGCGATACGCAACGTTATTTGAGCATGACCGCCGACCTGTTAGCCGAGGCCGGAGACCGATTCCGCCGGTATGCCGAAGTGGAAAAGAAAACGCGAGGTAAGGATGTTCAAAAGAAGAAATAGATTAGATAAAATTCCGGTCGGTGCGGCCTCCGGCGTGGAACTGGGACCGATCCTGTTGGGTTATTGGATTCGAAGATTCCTATTGGAACACTTGGTATCCGACCGAAATCTCGCCCGAAACACACAACGCAGTTACCGGGACACGTTCAGGTTGCTTCTGCCATTCGTGGCTGGCCAAACGAAGCGGGCGGTAGACAAACTGTGCGTCACGGACATCTCGCACGACGTTATACGAAGATTCCTCGTCCACATCGAAGGAGTGCGAGGTTGCTCTTCCCGGACACGAAATCAGCGTTTAGCTTCGATTCATGCACTGGCCAAGTTCATTGCCGGTAATGCGCCCGAGTTTATTGGATGGGCCGCCGACGTGAGGGGAATTCCATTCAAACGGTTTGAACGGCCAGCCCTTTGTTATCTGGAAAAGCCGGAGATGGACGCGCTGCTGGCCGCTCCGAAACAGAATACGCCGCAAGGACGGCGCGATCATGCGCTGCTATTGTTCCTGTACAACGCTGGAGCACGGGCCAGCGAGGCCGCTGGCGTAATGATGGCCGATCTGACGTTCCATCCGGATGGATCGGGATCGGTGCGACTGCTTGGGAAGGGGGCCAAGGTCCGGTACTGTCCCTTGTGGCCGACGACAATGGCGGCGCTGCGGCCTCTGGTGGCCACGGCGACGGCCGAACGGCATGTGTTTCTCAACCGACGCGGCCAGCCGATCACCCGATATGGCGTGCATGCCATGGTTAAACGACATGCACGCGATGTCGCCCAAAGAGTTCTATCGCTACGAAATAAACGCGTCAGTCCGCACACCATTAGGCACACCACGGCGACACACCTGCTGCGTGCCGGCGTGGACATCAACACGATCCGCGCGTGGCTGGGGCATGTGTCGATCGATACGACCAACGTGTATGCCGAAGTCGACTTGGAAGCCAAGGCCGCGATGCTTGCGGCGTGTGAGCCAGCGGCCAAGAAGTCCAGGCGACAATGGAACGATGACCCAAACCTGATGGAGTTTCTTCGCGGTCTTTGAATATTGGCGGTGGGCAACGTTTAGCCGGACGATTGCGGCGAAGCATCGCCCCCGGATAAAACGGCTTTTGGCACGACCGCATCCTTCGCGTGGCCGCGTCGGCTCATCGGCTTTGACCGGGCTACTTCCTTATACCGGCGGAAGGCGTCGTCGTGATCGAGGAAGGCACGGATGATCTCCCGAACCACATCTGATTCGGCGACCTCGGCTCCGTAGGTATCCTGATAGAGGCGACGGTACAAGTCCAAGTCTTGAGCTACAGGCGCGGGTAACTTGAGCTCAATTTTGCGAGGCGTTGTCACATGAAACGGTGCGAGTGCAATCACGATAGACCTCCGAATGGCGGGACAAATCGGCAAAGTAAAACTTATGTGGCCAACTGTTGGATTAACAAGTCCGCTTAATCGCATCTGCGGTGTCACCACACCACATAACCATCTACGCTACATATGTTGTCTTATGTGGTCAACCACATAAGACAACCCAGTGTAATATTAAAGTTGATTACCGTATGGGGCTGGATTTACAGCTTTACCGGCAATTCTACAAACAGGCCTACAACGCGGAGGTTGCCGATGCGGACTTGGTGCGTGAAATGGCCCGACGATTCATGGATTCGGATAGGGAGTTTCAAACGTTCAAGACCAGACTCGCCGCTGCCAACGTCCGCAAAGTATCAAAGATCAACTCTGCGAAGGACGTTAAAACTAGACCAACACTAAACGGTTCTGGGGCAGTGTCGTCATGACCGATGGACGATTAAATCATAATTGATTATTAGATCTGTGGCGTTTTAAAAACAAGAAAGATGCAGTGTGCATTTTCATGTTTATCGTTTCATCAAATTAAGTGACTTGTGTGGCCTCGGCAATTGTCCGTTAGTTCATCATCATTCTCGACCACACCATTCGATGAATCCCCGTCGCAAAAAGAAGTGACTGTGGCAGCCAACCTTCCGCCAAATCGACGGATGCAGAGAAATTGTATTGTCACCATGCTCGTGAATCCGCCACTGTGGCTTGGCATCCGGCAATAAACTTATTTGTACTATTGCTCCGCATCCACATGGACAGATCATCGCCACGAACCACTTTTTTTCCCCTTCGCCCATCACATAGACGGTATCAGCGTCGAGCGTTTCAGGCAACTCTTCCAGATATACGGTGCGCAATCGCTTGGAAGTTCGTCTGTACCTTGAGACAAGCCGAATCCATATCCGTGAGACCACACCAGCAATAAATCTTATCATGCTATTTGCTACCCTTAGCTCAGTTCCGGCTTATCGAGCAATGGTGCGACATCGCCACGTCCGAGTTCTTTGCTAAGCACTATACAAGTCTGCATTTTCGATTCTGTTTCTTTAAACGTTAGGCCTTCGTGTAACCCAATACGCTGTGAGGCAAATTCCTCATTTGAGGGGATGCGGTAGCGATGGATTCTCGCCAGCAATTCATTGACCGCCATTGCCGCGACCAGCGTGTTGACACTGATGACGGCTG
>JAJZDN010000031.1 GCA_021805985.1 Planctomycetota bacterium
CTTAGATCGAGATCCATGCAAGCGGCGGAACCATCCCCCGGCATCCCGGTAACGAGCAATCCAACCGCCGGTAAAATACAGTCAATTTTAGACAAGTCAATGGCACTGGGGATAATTACACCCGATAATGCCAGGGGCAAAAGTCCATAAAGCTCCTGCGTAAGGCACGGTATTTGGATGTGAAAGGAAATATGATGATAAAAGCCAATAAAATCGCGGTTTTTCCCGGAACGTTTGATCCGCCCACGTTGGGACACCTCGATGTGATCCGCCGGGGCCATAAACTTTTCGATCATCTAATTGTGGCCATTGGCAAGAATCCGGAGAAGTCGGAGCTCTTTCCGGTGGCCCAAAGGCTGGAATTAATTCGGGGTCTCGTGGCCGATCTCCCGACGGTCTCCGTGGAGGCCTACGAAGGGCTGACCGTGGAACTGGTGCGTAAACGTGGAGCTATTGCCATACTTCGCGGCTTGCGGAACATGACGGATCTCGAGTACGAATTTCAACTGGCTTTGACCAATCGAGCCGTGGCGGATGTGGACACCGTTTTTATTATGACCAATGAACGATTCGGCTTCACATCCAGCAGCCTGATCCGCCAAATTGCGTCGCTGGGGGGCAATCTGGATAATTTAAGCGCTCTATTACCGCCGGGGGTTATTACCCACCTGCGGGAATATCGTGATAAAAAGCTGGGGCTATTCCGGGAGTCGCCCGAAAACCTTACCGAATAAATCTCATGCGGCCGATGTTGGGAATGATAGCCCAGTTGATGGCGCGCATCGGACGGAAGCCAGCGGGCCAGTAAACCATGAAGGCGCGGCCCAGAATATACCGTTGCGGCACCACGCCCATCGGCAGGTGCATTTGGCGCAGCACAGGTTCCACACGGTACCAGGCGCGAGAATCTTCACTGTCATTGGAATTGTCGCCAAGCATGAAATATTGGCCCTTCTTGAGTGTGATGGGATGGCCCATCGTACCGGTACCAGGGCGTGTGCCCCCGGGATCAATGGAACTATTATTAGGAAAGCGAATCTTCATTTGCGTGTAGTAAATATCACGCATTAACAGCAGATGGCGCAGGGTGCAGCCGCCGGTTACGTCAATTTGCACTTTGGGCGTTTCTTGTGCACCAGTCATCTTACGCACGCGCGCCACAGCCAGAGCATTGGCCAATGTCCACGGTGCCGCATACTGCAGCACCAATTGCCCGTTGATCCAGAATCGCGCCTCATGCTGGGTATTGCTCATCGCCAGACGGTACGCTTGACCAGTTTGCAGGCCGGCGGGCGCATGAAACACGCTCATGCTTTTACTTGCGACGCGCCGGTAGGTGCCAAGCTGGACATCCCATTGATAAAGTTTTAACGCACCATTGTGCGCCAGGGTAATTTGAAACCGATTGGTGGCCGGACCAAGCGTCATGCGCACTGCTGAATCAGGGCTATGCGATATCCAGACCGTCCGCATATACAGATTACCGACCAGGTGGTGTCCGTTCCAATAAGGATTAGCGTTGTAGCCCAGATCATTATAGAGATAACTGTTACGCTGAATAAATTCCAGATGTCCGACTGCGTCCAAGCGCCCGGTGGAGAAATTAATCACCGGGCCGCCGGTAAACCACTTCCCGGCGCTACTGCTTTGCGGCTCACCCACCCATGGATTACTCCAGCGATTACCGTTGATGCGTTCCTGCCCGGCGTCAGTGGGGTAAAAGTCGTTGTTGTATACGACCTGCAGCATGGATTTCTCGACGTGCACGGGCTTGTGTGCAATTTTGCCATCAATAAATACATCCCCATTGACGATCTCAACGGTATTGCCCGGCAGGCCCACGAGTCGCTTAATAAAGTTCTGCTTACCAAACATCGGCTCACGAAATACCACGACATTCCATCGTTTGGGAGGCGAAAGCCAATAAAGATATTTCATTACCAGAATACGATCGCCGTTGTATGTGTAAGGAAAGTGCAACGTTTCCGAGGAATTATTGCTGCTGTAAATTCGCTTGATGATGGGTTTGCCGCGCAAGTCATCGGCGGGAACTAAAAAATGGCAATTCGGGCACATGGAGTAGCCCGGTGCGGGAATGGCATTAGGCTGTGTCAATTCACCATTATTCACGCGCACGAGGGTGGATTCAACCTGACCGGTTTCCGCATCCCGCACGGGGAGCCATTGTTGATCAACATTGGCATTGACGTTGAAATTATATCCGCACACAGGGCAAACGGCCCGGAAATGTGCACCACTAAGCGTCGGAGCCATGGAACCGGTCGGAATAACAAATGCCTCCACGCAAAAAGTGCGGAAGGTAAACGCGAGAATCAGCGCCAGAATCACCGTTTCCAGTGTTTCGCGAAACCCAGGATTAGGCTTACCGGCGGGACTGGCAGCCTTGGGCGGTACTGGAGCGGATATTGCCGCCGCGGGCGTAAGGCTGGCCGCCGTTGGCACTACGGGTCCATTGCGAACATCCGGTGCCTGCGCCGCCGGTGGCATGTTGGGGTTATTTAATAGCGGGTTATTATCTGATTCCATGCGAATCCCTTTTTTCAACTCGTCGTAGAACTATTTTACCCGCAGTGGCAAATCCTGATTTCCCGCAGTCGCACGGAGGCGTCATATCCCGGTCGGGCGATCTTTGCATAGGATTTACATCGCGTGCGCCCCCCCCACCATAGCTGCATCCATAACCGCTTCAGAAAGTGTTGGATGGGCATGAATGGTGGAGGCAATTTCACTGCGCGTGGCTTCCAGCCTGCGGGCCAGAACCAGTTCGGCCAGCATTTCCGTTGCTTCGGCACCCAGTAAATGCGCTCCGAGAAGTTCACCATATTTTTTGTCAAAAATTAATTTAACAAAGCCTTCCGGCTCGCCCATGGCCTGGGCTTTACCATTGGCGGCAAAATTATATTTGCCGATTTCATAATCCAGTGTTTTTTCTTTGCACTGTTTTTCAGTCAGACCCACGCTGGCCACCTGGGGGTAGCAATAGGTGCAGCCGGGGATTGTATCGTAATCCATTTCCCGCTTATTGACCTCAAACATACGCTCCACGGCAATGGTTGCCTCCATGCTCGCTACATGCGCAAGCCAGGGCGGCCCGATCACATCGCCCGCGGCGTAGATACCATCTACGGACGTTTTGAAGCTCTTATCGACCTTAATGGCACCGCGATCCATCATGGGCGTGGCCGTGGGGGCAAAAAGGTTTTCCACGTTTCCCGTCACGCCGACTGCCAAGAGCACCAGGTCAACCGCTATTGTTTCACTCTTACCATCCCGTGACAACGTTACCACAGCACCATCGGATTTTACTTCCACCTTTTCCGTTTTACAGTTGGTGCGGATATCCATGCCGCGCTTCTTGAAAATGGCTTCCAGGCGCGTGCTCACATCCGAATCCTCAATAGGCAGGATATTGGGCAGCATTTCCACCAGCGTCACCTGCGTGCCAAAGGCGTTGTACACATACGCAAATTCGACGCCAATCGCCCCCGCGCCAATAATGAGCATTTTCCCCGGAATTTTGGGAAGTATCATCGCCTCCCGGCTGGTGATAATTCTTTTTCCATCCGGCTTGATGGTCGGCAAATCTCTACTGCGCGCGCCGGTACAAATCAGAATTTTATCGGTTTGCAACGTGCTGGTCACCGTGCCCTTCTCGTCGCGTACTTCCACCATTCCGGGCTTGGGAATAAAGGCTGTGCCGGAAAATTTTGAGACTTTATTTTTCTTAAACAGAAATTCAATGCCCTTGCTCATCGTGACCGCCACCGATCGGCTGCGCGCTACAATTTTATCCCACTGCATTTTTTCTGTGTTTACGGTAATGCCGTAATCATTGGCCGCACGGTGCATCTGGTGCATGACATGAGCGTCCTGAAT
Source organism: Planctomycetota bacterium (assembly GCA_021805985.1). Lineage (GTDB taxonomy): Bacteria > Planctomycetota > Phycisphaerae > WQYP01 > WQYP01 > JAMDCX01. Next base: position 3,898 of record JAJZDN010000031.1, read on the forward strand.
CAGAGCTTTGGTGGGAATGCAACCCCAGTTCAGGCAAATACCGCCCAGTTCCGCACGCTCAACACACGCCACTTTTTTTCCAAGCTGCCCCGCCCGCACCGCCGCGACATAACCCGCCGGACCGGAACCGACAATAACCAGATCAAATTTTTCTTCTACCACAAATAACTCCTGCTCGGCCACCATCGGCCCTTATCAATAAATTGTATGCGAACGCTTTCCCGCCGCCAATGACGTGCTATCACCGCGTGCCCGGCGCTTACTCGGTGACTTCCAGCTTCAAAGATTTTGCCGCCGGGCGGGTCATGTTGCGCACGCTGATCTGCCCGGCGAGATTTTCCACAATGCTGTCGAGAAAACTCTGGGACGGTGAACCGGTTTTGAAACCCGCAAAGAGTTCTCCCTTATCCCCGTGCCGTGGAATGCGGATATCCATGGGCAGTTCGCCCAGGAAAGGCAGGCCCATTTCCTGGGCCATACGTTGCGTGCCGCCGCGCCCGAAAAGGTCGTATTGTGTTCCATGATCGCAGACAAAATAACTCATATTCTCCACCACCCCCAGAATTGATACGCCCAACTGCTGGAACATTCGCACCGCCCGGCGTGCATCCATCAGCGCCACTTCCTGCGGCGTAGCCACGATCACCGCGCCGGTCAATGGAATAGATTGTGCCAAAGTCAAAGACACATCTCCGGTGCCCGGCGGTAAATCGACCACCAGATAATCCAGATCACCCCATTGCACCTGCTCAAGAAACTGCTTGATGACGCCGTGCACCATCGGGCCACGCCAGATGAGAGCTTTTTCACGCGGAACAATAAACCCAATGGACATGACTTTAATGCTCTGTCCGTGCGGCCCCACGACAAACGGGATGATTTTGTCCCCCTGCACCGCCGGTGATTGCGCTTCCAAACCAGTCATGGTGGGAATCGATGGGCCATAGACATCGGCATCCATAAGCCCAACGGTTGCGCCGCGCAAAGCCAGTCCGGCCGCGATAGCCACCGAAATTGTACTTTTACCTACGCCCCCTTTGCCCGCCCCCACCGCAATAATATTTTTTACGCCCGGAAGAATCGTACGCGGATCGCTTCCCGATCGCACCCGGCTGCTAAGGGTAATATCCACTTTTGTAATGCCCGGCACACGCACCACCGCCGCCGTGACATCGGCGCGAATTCGATCCTTAAGCGGGCAGGCCGGCGTGGTAAGTTCCACATCAATTTTGGCCGTTGCACCATGCACCTCAACGGACTTCACCATGTTGAGGCTCACAATATCCTTGAACAATTCGGGATCCTGAACCGAACGCAGTGCTTCAAGTACGTCTTCCTTCGATGCCATATTTTTGTCTTCCAGCCGTGCAAATACAATCATCCGCAGCCAACGCCGCACCAACTTGACGATTGTACCCGCTAACCACCCGCGCAACTATGACGCGCAAGGCGCATACTCTCATAGAACGCCATGGTGATAACCCGGTAGTGGGTTGGCGGCACTGGATCAACCACCGGATTATCATCCGGTGCTCGGGGAAAACGCATTGTGCCACGGAGCATCGTGGTGATAACCCGGTGGTGGGTTGGCGGCACTGGATCAACCACCGGATTATCATCCGGTGCTGGGGGAAGGCGCGGATTAATATTTCCCATATAGCGGGCCGAAATTGCGGCAGGCTGCAAAATCTGCGGCTTGCGGCTCGGCAGCGCCAAAGGCGGTCCAGACGGCGGGCCGGAAAATGCGCTCCTCCGGCACATTGTGCATGTACACCGGAATACGCAACATTGCCGCCAACGTAATAAGCTCATGGCCAATATGGCCGGAGCTTAATGCACAGTGATTAGCGCCCCAATTGTTCATCACCGTATACACGTCACGAAAGGCCCCGTGCCCTGTACAGCGCGGTGCAAACCAGGTGGTGGGCCATGTCGGGTTGGTGCGTTTGTCGAGAATATCATGAACGTTGGATGGCAAATCGACGGTCACGCCTTCTGCGATCTGCAAGGCCGGCCCCAAGCCCTTGATAAGATTCACGCGCGCCGCCGTCACCGGCATTCCGCCCCGGGTACAATAGCGCACAGAAAAACCACCCCCGCGGAAATATTCATAGATAGCCGGGCACCATTGAGCCGCGCTAATGCAAGCTGCAGCCTCCTGCGGCTTTATCTGCCACCAAGGCTTGATGGCCGGATGTGAATTCTGTGTTTGGCAACCCGTTGCATCTAATGCTGCGGAGCCACTGTTAATCAAATGCAGTATTCCACCTGCGGCGTCATCCTGAAGTTCGTGCCCGGTCGCCTGAAACACGGATTGGGGACTCCAATAGGTGCGCACATCGGCAAATACCTGGGCTGATCCAGTAAGCAAATGGCCGAAAAGCATGGTGGCCCCGTTGAGAGCGTCATTTTCTGTCGCAACAATGTATGGCTGCCGGATGCCGCTCCAATCAAATGAGGAATTCAAAATTGTTTCCAGATAATCCCCATTAGGATAATGATCCGTCCATTGCCGTTGCCCCTGAAAACCGGCGGCAATTGCGTTATATCCTAAGGCTTCTTCCCCATGACCAAGCTTTGCTAACTGCGGATTACCGACCATCAGATCGCGCACGATGATCGCCATTTTTACGCAGTGTTCCCATTCTTTGTTCTTTTCCCCTCGACTGCGCCGACTGGCGGCGCTGTTAGCATCGAGGCCCTCGGCGCAGTTGGCTTTCGTCCATTTCAAAGCTTGCGCGAATTCCTGGGGATCAAAAATATTGCGGTCAATTCTTCGCGCCAGTTCGGTCATATCGACATTCATGACCCGCATGCCCAGATACGTTTCAAAAAAACTTGCATCCACCGCGGACCCGGCGATACCCATAGATACAGAGCCAATCGAGCAATACGACCTGCCACGCATATCCGCAACAGCCACGGCCGCACGGGCGAACTGCAGTAATTTTTGTTGCACATCTTCGGGTATTGCGGTCTGGTCGGCACTTTGAACATCCTGACCGTAGATATTAAACGCCGGCAGCCCCTTCTGACTGTGGGCCGCTCCGATCGCCGCCAGATACACCGCCCCGGGTCGTTCGGTGCCATTAAATCCCCACACCGCTTTAGGAATCAGCGGATCCATATCCATGGTTTCTGAACCGTAACACCAGCAGGGGCTGACTGTGATGGACGCCCCTACGCCTTGCACCGCAAATTTTCGCGCACACAATGCCGCTTCCGCCAGAGAGCCGATTGTGGTATCCGCCAGAACGCATTGCACTTTTGTGCCATCCGCGTGGCGCAGATTTGCGGTTAATAATCGCGCCACACTCTGTGCCATGTCCATGGTCTGCTTTTCCAGCGATTCCCGCACTCCCCCGCGCCGCGCGTCAATGGTAGGACGAATACCAATTTTGGCATTTGGTACTACCAGGCGGTTTTTCGGGGCGTTGATGACGATGTTTTCAGTGTTGCTCATAATCCAGTCCTTATGATTTCATATTCATACTTTTGTTAAGCGCGGATGTTCATTTTTCCAGCGCTAAATCCCGGGCAAGTGCGACAAGTCGATAGTGAACCGGCTTGGCGAACCACCCGTTCGGGATGTGATTCAATATTACGGCACAGCGGCCACAATGCCCAGAGATGCTTCAGTGTTTGACGGAAAACGAAGATGCCTTGACGTAAAAGCAAAGCTAGGGGCTGCCGGAGAGGCCTTCCCGGCGATCGCCGCACCCGGCGTGTTCACCGCGCTACCCATGAGGGAGCAAATGCGGTGGCCAGTTGCTGAATTGGATTGTACGCCAGCAACGCCAAGGCATTCAAGATCCCGGCCGCCGTCAACAGCAGCAATAGCCCGGCTGTCAAACGCCGCCTCTTTCGTCGCTTATCTGTAGCGGGTGGCGGCTCGTCGATTTCCGGCAGCCCCATAAGTGCATAAGCTCCAACACGCATCACCGCACCGCTGCCCAATAAAAGTCCCAATGCGTTGATCCCTAACACGATCAGCCCCAGTACGGTGCCACGTCCCACGGCCAGAAACAAGTCTACTCGGGCCATGCTTCCCAATGTCGGTGGAAGGCCGCCAAGCGATAATAGCGCCACGAGCAAAAGCAGCGCGTGCATAGGTTTTACGCGAGCAAATGACGGCCATTGCTGCTTTATTCCCAATGCTTTTCGGCCGAAAATCCCAACGGATGAGCCAATCGCAATCCCCACGGTAAGGGCGTATAACAGCACACACCCCACCAGATCCGCAGGGGCCACATGAACTAGAGAAATTCCGGCGGCCAGAGTCACAAAAGTGCAGGCCATGAATATCCCGACGATATTTCCCAAAATATCCGGGACCGCAAACTGGACCAAAGCTTTAACCCCATACGCGACAACCGCCGCAGCCCCCAGACCAATGACCGTCAGTGTGACGACGTTGGCGGCCACGGGTGCGATGAAAATCAAATGGTGCAAAATTCGCAGATAGGCCGCGCAGGATCCAATGGCGGGTACCAGCAACAAAAACAAAACGGTGGACGCGGGCGCATCACCGGCGGCGTTACCATACCACCAGATCAGTGGAAGTCCGCCTGCCCAGAATAAAATGGGGGTAATAAATAAAACCACCACCATGCCGCCCCACGCTGATGCGGCGCGCGGGGCGGTAATTAGCGTGTGGCCGATCTGCAGGCCAAAACATCCATGGGCCAGGGCTGCCAGCGCCAAAAGCATTACCAGTAAGCTTCCCAGCAGCGCTACGGTTGTAAACGCCAGATCATCGCCTGTCCCAAAGATAAATGGCATGGCCAGGGGAAGCGATGCCAAGAGCATACACCCGGCCATAACCGGCAAGCTGTGCAATGCGGGCATCAAACTCCAACCTATTGTGCTAAGGGTAATCAACAGGCAAAATCGCAAATCTCCATGCCCGCTGTGACTTCGCAGCCGCCTGGTCATCACTGCTGCAGTTGCGATAAGCAAAATGGCGCAGGTCAATATCCACCCCATGGGATCTATCACTAACCAGTGCGATATCCAGGGGGATAGATAGTCCGATGGCGCGGTGCCAAACGTTTGACGGTAAAACCGCAATTGCGTCAGCGTTGCAATAGCCATGCCTGTAAAACAGATCATGACGCTCACCGAGCGCGAAGTGGCGGCGGGCAGCAGCGCCGTAAGTGCCAGAAGCACGGCGGTAACCAACAGCACAATCTGCGGTGCCAAGATTGCAAGAGCGTGGTAAGTCAGGCGTGGCTCTCCTGTGCGATTATTTTAGATGAAACCATTTTTAACATTCATTTTCCCAGCCATCCCCGGCGATCAATGCAGCACGCCGCTTAGCGCCTGCACCAGGATCTTGAGCACCGGTGCAACGGGATCCAGCACCAGAACTGTGGGCAAGATCCCTCCGGCGAGCAAGGCGATGATCAAAGGTAAAAACACCAGTCGTTCGCGCAGCGACAAGGCATGGAAATGCTGATGCTCCGGCCGCCCCGGTCCAAAAAACAGCCGCTCGATGGTCCACAACAGCACCGCCGCCATAAGTACCATCGCAATACACATCGCCAAGGCAGCCGGCAGCAGAGCATGACCCATCAGCACGTGCTGTCTGGCGCTAATAGCTGCAGCCCGAAACATTCCCAGTATGGTTAGCAAGTCCCCGCCAAAGACCGCCAGACCCGGCAACGCCAGCGCCGACATAAAACCAATCATCGAGAAAATAAATAAATCCGGTATTACCTGGGCCAGCCCCCCCAGGCGCGGTAAGTCGCGGTGGCTGGCCCGCACTTCAATAATATGGCTGGTCCATAGCATGGCCATGATCGTTACTGCCGTCCCCATGCTTAATAAAAGGCCGCCATTAAAGCCCGTTATATTTCCCGCGGCAACCCCCAGAAGCACAAAACCGGCCTGCCCGATTAGCCAGTAGGCAATGACGCGGCGGAAATCACTTTGCGCCAAGCCGCACAGGGCCGCATAAATCACGCCCGCAGCCCCCAGAATGGCCAGCGTATTGCGCCAGATCACCAGTTGCATTGGAAACAACGCTACTACAAACCGATCCAACGCATAACCCGCGAGAAGAAACTGCGAACAGATAATCATCATCGCGGACGGAGCGGCGGATTCAGCCACAGCGTCCGGCAGCCAGAAATGTACCCCCGCGGTTCCCAGCCGAATGCCCAGCGCCAGCATCAGCAGCCAAAATGCCGCCGTCGCCCACGCATTGGTCGGCCCTAAAGCCATTCTTAATTGCGGATCCTGGGCGATGCGTGTAAAGCTCAAAGTTCCCTGCCCAAAGCCCCCCACACCGCGCGTTGAAAGACTTATTAATAAACACGCCCCCAGCATTGCCGCCGAGCCGGTAATCCAGAACAATGCCATTTTCAACGCTGCGGGCCTTCGGCGTGCCCCGCCCCACACGCCAATAAGCAGGAAGCAGGGAAACAGGGAAACGGTGGTAAGCAGATAGAACAGGAACAGGTCCATGCTGGCTGCCGCCCCCACCACGCATCCTTCCAACAGGAGCATGAGCACATAATAGGCTTTCACCTGGGCATTTACGCCATAACTGGCCAGGATCGCAATCAGGCTTATGCCGCAGATCAACAACACTGTCACCATGGACAAGCCATCCACACCGACATGATAGTGAACATTCAAATCACGAAACCACAACACATTTTGCTGTAATTGAGCTCGGCCACCAAATTGAGGCGACCAGTTAAACAGCCGGGCCGCCGCCAAAGCAATCAGCATATTGCCCGCGCTGACCGCCACGGCACTATAACGGATCAACCGCAGACGGCCGATGGGCAAAATGCCCAGAACAAATGCGCCAATTAACGGCAGGACCATCAGCCACGTCAGAATCGAACTGTAAAAAAATGGTTTCAAGTCAACCTTTCAAACTTGCCTGTAAATAATCGCATCCCCGATCCGCAGACGATGGCGTTATTTACTTACCCCTACCGCCAGTAACGCGATAACACTTAGTAGGACCAGCGCCAACAAGACGTATACGACCGGCCTGTTGCGCTTCAACAACCTAAGTTGGCTGGCCGCCCCCCCTGCCGGACGATCCAGCCGTTCCCAGAAAGAAACATTTAATCCGGTTTCCGCCGCAGCCACAAGAATGCTGGCCAGCCGGATCACGATCGCTACTGTCACCAGCATCCATTCCACGACCCACCGGTCCAGAAACGCTACCGCCTTCCCAATCACCTGCACGGGAAAGCCCACAAGCACAGAAAACAGATCCGCAAAATACATATCTGCCGCCAGCCACCGATATACCAGGTTAGGCCCGGTACGCCGGCGCAGCGCATCCGCCTTCTGCAACCCGCCGGCGTAGATCAATGCCACCACCGCCAACGCCGCAGGCCCCAGCCATTCCAACGGCCGCAACAACATTCCATCAAACCCTGCCGGAATGTGACGGAGATGTCGAATCCCCGACATTCCTATGACATGGGCAAATAAACCAGAAAGATCGACAAACGGCTGCCCGGCAATCATGACCCCCACCAGCAAGATCAGCAAGGGAAACGTCTGCACCGCCAATTCGCCTTCTTCCAGGGGTTGCCCTCGAGCTTTACCGCCGAAAATCAAATACCACCATCGTGTTAATGCCAGGGCCGTTACGTAGCACATGACTAGCGGCACCCAATATAAAAACTTGCCGAACTCCCCAATTTTCCAGGCGTAGGCATGAACATGCAGCAGCCCTTGCCGCATGATTTCGGTCATCCCTGACAGCCCCATACCCGCGGCTCCCAGCACCAAAACACCGCTGACGATGGCGGTGATGGGCAGACGTCGCCACACACCGCCGAGTTGACTCATATCACGCTGGCCACCGCTGGCGCGTAAAACAGTTCCGGAGGCGAGAAACAGTCCGCAATAAATTAAGGCCGTCAACAGCCCTCCCAGCAAACCGGCCGCCTCATTACCGGAACCGAAAAATACAAAATTCAAGCCCACCTGTGCAATTAACAGCCATGCCACAGCGCGTTTAATATCTTTCTGCACCAGCGCAATACATGATCCGCAGAATTGTGTTGTGGCTCCCATCATCGCCACTGTTAACGCGGCATTCAGATTCAGCAGCCCCACGCAATGGGCCAAAAGCAAAAGGCCGCCGCCGGCGATCACCGTTCCCGCCAGCATGGCGTTGGCCTCGGACAGGCCAGGGATGGTTTCTGGCACCCATGTATGCAGGGGAAACTGTCCGGCTTTCGCCAACGCTGCCGCCACCAGGCACACCCCTCCCAGGCTCCGCCAGGTTAAACCGGGGAACCAATGGTTCAGTGAGGCAATGGGCTGTTCAATTCCCGGGACAAACCCAGCCATTCGAGTCGGGGCATGACCAAAGAGAAGCTGATGGTCCAGGGGAGTTCCATGCAACGCAAAAATGGTGATGCCCAGGACAAACAAGGCATCGGCAATTACATGCGGCAAGAGGATGCGCCGCACAATGGGCCGGTCGGGCGGTCGATTGGTCCACTGGATCATGCAGCAGGACGTATAAATTGCCAATTCTAGCATCAGATACATCTGCACAGCATTGATGGATAGCGCCGCCATGACCAGGAAAAATGCGGTCAAATTCCCCAGGGCAAAATAATCTGGCGGAATCGATTTGTACTTGAGCATCCCCAGCGTGTGCACCTGGACCAGAAGGACAATGAATAAAAACAACATGAAAAAAGCCAAATTCAGCGATCCGCTGGAAATGCCCAGCGCAATCATCGGCGTGCCGCCGGTGCCCACGCCCGGCAGAGGCAACCAGTTAAATAACAGGCTATGACTCTGCGATTGTCCCGGTACGCCGGCATGTGCCAACCGGAGAATAATGGCACCCAGAGCCGCCCCCAGGGCCGCCAGCAGTGAAATAACGCTTATATAAGCTGCGGTAGAGGCCGATCGGCGAGCCAGGCCCGCTATGATGAGAAAACCAGCCAGCAAAAAGCCGGCCGCCAGCAACAAAATAGTATTAGCGTATATCATTGACGGCAACGAACCCATCCACACCGGGGATTGCATAATTTCCGAAACCCGTTCGGCATTGATTCCCCTGAACCTCGCTAAAGTCTAATCCACAGCGGCCTAACCGGCTACCCCGCGGGTGGCCCGGTGGACGACAAGGTCCAGCATTTGGGAGAGTATCGCGGCATAGAGCACCGTGGTGATCACCCGGTGGTCAGTTCGCAACACCAGATCAACCACCGGATTAATCATCGGTGCTCTGCAGGTAGCGGCAATGATGGCGTACGCACACGCCCCATGCGGCGCCAAGACATCTTGCGGCAATGCGACTAAACTAATCGGCGGTAATAAATGATTGAAAGGCTTAAATGTATTGGGATGTTTCGGTAGCCGCAAACTTGAGCGTGTGTCAGGGCGAGGAATTTTATGGCGAAATCAGGTCCTGCATGAAGACCGGACAGAGCTGCCAGCTGCGCAGGTGGAGTTACCGATGAAAGATTTACCGCTTCCGGTCTATAGTCCGATCGTGGCGGCTATGGCCCGATGGTACGTCCCGCACTTTGTACGCAAGGCCTTCCATGCCGTGCGCCTGGATGCCCAAAGCGTGCTCCCCCCGGCGGTTACCCCCACGGTTATTTATTTGAATCACCCCTCCTGGTGGGACCCACTGATTGGCGCGGTGATGGCGTGCCGATTTTACCCTCGGCATAAACACTATTGCCCGATAGATGCCCAATCCCTCACGCAATACCCGATCATGCGCAAGTTAGGCTTTTTTCCCGTGCATAAAAACACCGCGCGTGGTGCGGCTGATTTTTTGCAAGCCAGCCGAAGCGTATTGCGGCATAATAATGCCATGCTATGGGTAACGCCGCAGGGCGATTTTGTGGATTCTCTGGTTCGTCCCGTTACACTTAAGCCCGGCTTGGGACATCTGGCAAGGGATATTCGCCCCATAACTTTTGTACCCATGGCGGTAGAATATATTTTCTGGCAGGATCGCCTCCCGGAAGCTCTGATTTCCATTGGAGCACCCATCAATCCAGATATTCATGAGGATAAAACAGCGGCCCAATGGACAAAACTTCTCGCGGCCGAGCTTGAAAATCGCCAGAATGTTTTGCGCGACAAGGCCGTCTTAAGATCCAGCGATGGTTTTACTACGCTGTTGGAGCGCCAATCCGGTGTGGGGGGAATTTATGATTTGCGCTTGCGATTCGGCGGCAAAAAGCCTCTATCGACTCCTGCAAGTCCGGCAGAACGGGACCGTTTATGATGCTGCCGATTTTAGTGATGATGGCTCTGTTTCTAGCGGGTGTTCCGGCCGTACTGCTGACGGTGAATCTTCCCTTATTCCGTGCACCTGATCCCGGAGCACCAGGCGGCCGCGTTCCTGAACTGTCAGTTCTGATCCCCTCGCGAAATGAGGCTGACCATATCGGGGCGGCTATGCAATCGGTTCTGGCCAATCAAGATGTGACGCTTGAATTAATTGTTCTCAACGACCAATCCACCGACGCAACCGCCGACATCGTGCAAACTCTGGCCGCTGGGGATTCCCGCATTACGCTGATAAACTCGTCCGCGCTGCCGGAGAACTGGTGCGGCAAACAACACGCCTGCTGGCAGTTAGCCCAGCAAGCCCACTATGAGTTGATGGTATTTATGGATGCCGACGTTGAACTTGCACCCAATGCCTTGGCGCGCATGGCCGGATTCATGCAGACCCGGGAAATAGCACTGGGCAGCGGATTTCCGTTGCAGAAAACCCAAAGCTTGTTTGAAAAACTCCTGATTCCCCTGATGTACTTTATTCTCCTGGGTTTTCTGCCGCTGCATCGGATGAGAAAAAGTAACGATCCGGCGTACAGTGCCGGGTGCGGGCAATTATTTATCGCCAGGAAATCTGTTTATATGGCCGTCGGGGGACATAGCGCCATCCGTGCTTCCCGCCATGACGGAATCACCCTGCCCCGCGCCTTCCGGCAGGCGGGATTTGCCACCGATATTTTTAATGCCAACAACTTAGCTTCGTGTCGGATGTATCAATCTGCGGGTGAGGTATTTCAGGGATTGGCGAAAAATGCCACGGAAGCCTTGGCGTCGCGAAAAATGATTATTCCGGCAACGATTATTCTTCTGGGCGGCCAAGTTATGCCGTTAATTTTGCTGATTATCGCAGTGCTGCTGCACGCCGCGCCGGTCATCATTGTTTTCGCGGCGATTGCTACCGGACTAGTTTACTTGCCGCGGATGTTCCTGACGATCCGGTTTCGACAATCAACGCTCGGAGCCATCTTGCATCCGTTGGGAATTTGCCTGCTGGTGGTTATTCAGTGGTACGCTTTGCTGCGGCAACTGCTGGGCAAAAACATCGCATGGCGCGGCCGGGCGTAACGGGCGATCAACCCCGGCCACCCATTTACTTACATGACCAGCACCGCGCGGAATCGCACCTTATTAGCCATCATGTGCTCATAAGCTTCGGCGGCTTTTTCAAGCGGGAATTTTTCCACCATCACCTTTATGCCCGTAAGGGCCGCAAAGTTCAAAGTATCTTGTGAATCCATCGCGGTACCGGATGGCCACCCGGAAACAGATTTACTTTCACCAATAAGTTGCAAGGGCGTTACTGGAATGGGATCCGTCCCGGCTCCAACAATGACCAGGTGCCCGGCGATACCCAGGCCGGCGATTAGCGGTGCCATGGATTTGCTGTTGGGTGCGGTCGCTAAAATAACCCGTGCTCCGCCCCACTTTTTCAACGCCTGCGCCGGCGATTCTTTGGATGTATCTATATAGTTATGCGCCCCAAGTTTCATGGCCAGCTCACGCTTGGCATCCGAAGCGGAAATAGCTACCGTGTGAAATCCCATAGCCCGCGCAAACTGCACACCCAAATGGCCCAATCCGCCCAGGCCCTGTATGGCCACCACATCACCGCCTCTGGCCCCGCTGTTGCGTAGAGCGTTATACGTTGTCACGCCCGCGCACATCAGTGGCGCGGCATTGGTAGCATCCAGAGCTTCGGGCACAAGCGCCACCGACTCCTGCGGGACTACGCAATATTCGGCATAACCACCGTCATAGCTGATCCCGGCAATCTGTTCTTTGCCGCAATGAATAAAATCCCCCCGGCGGCACGGTTCACAGACAAAACAATGGCCGCCATGCCAGCCCACGCCCACCCGCTGCCCGGGCTGAAAGTTTTTTACCGCACTTCCTACAGCATCTACGGTACCGATCATTTCATGGCCGGGGATACGTGGATAGCTGATGCCGGGAAATAATCCTTCTTTAACAAACATATCGCTGTGGCAAACGCCGCAAGCTTGAACCTTGATTCGAATACCCGAAACCCCCGGCTCGGGAATGGGCCGTTGAACCAACTCAAAAGCCCCTTTTGCATGAGCAACCTGAACCGCACGCATCGTCGCCATAGTCAACTCCAAAACCAGCATCCACGCCAACGAACCACTGCGAAGGCAAAATCATTTTAGGCCGGCATGCGCTAAAGGGCCAGTTTTTACCGGGCCTGCCGGGCAAATCAAAAACAAATTGCCCAGTCACCGGGTTATTTTCGCCCATCACCACGATCGATACAGCCGCCATTTATGGTAGGGGTTACAGTGAGCAATTGGTCGGAAAATCCATCCGGGGTTATTCCCGGGACAAAATTATCATCGCCACCAAGTGTGGTATGCGATGGGATGACCCCAAAAATGAACCAGCACCCAACCGTGACGCGGCCATTAGCTCAATGCGGAAGCGTTGAGTTGATCGCGGAAATGAAATCCAATCCCACGAACCGCTCCGTCCCGTCGCGAGCAGTACGCCGTTTGCCGCCGCGGATTGCAAAGCGGTACCCGGTCTGCCCTTGCATCGCGGCACCGTCATGTGGCGGACTGAAACAGCAGGGGTGCGAACGTGGAAAGATTTCCACGCCACACGCGAAAGGCATGTTGGCCGGGCGTCCATACGGGTGTGAACGCAATGCCTTTGGCGGTCATCCAGGCATCGAGATTATGATTCGCTTTGGCCACAATGGGATCCTGTTTGCCGCAGGCGATCCACAGCAATTTGATTCGGGAGTTATCGCTTTTATTTAACGTCGGGAAAACGCTGAAAAAGTCCGGGCCATTGGTATTCACGTAGGAACTCATGCCGACGATCCAAGCGAAGCGATTGAGATTATTTAGCCCCACCGTCAAAGCTTCCCCGCCGCCCATGGATAAACCGGCAATCGCGGTCTGATCACGGTGCGTGTGAATCCGATATTGTCGGGCGATGCGGGGCATGACTTCCGCCAGCAAAGTGGCCTGGAATTTTTTCAGATTGCTTTGATACAACTGCTTCTGATTTAACCCCGGGCCGGTGCGGGAAATAACCCGCAAATCACCATACCCCAGCGGCATGACCACAATCATTTTCCGAGCTTTTCCCTGCGCAATAAGATTATCGAGAATAAAATTGGCTCTTCCTACTTTGGTCCACGCGTCCGCCAGATCGCTGTATCCGTGCAGCAGATAAAGAACTGGATATTTTTGTGCGTTTTCACCGTCATATCCTGGCGGCGTATAGACGTAGTAATCGCGATTATCACCCACGACTTTAGAATGATAAAAATGCCGCTGCACCACACCGTGCGGCACGTTGCAATCCTGCCAGAGGGATGGCGGATTTCCGGGAACAAGAACCATGCTGGCGGAATAAAACAGGTTCGGTTTCACCCAGGGATTCAGCGGATCAAGCACCCGCGCACCGTCCACGGTAAACGCGTAGGTATATATTTCCGGCGCCAGCGGCCCGACGGTAACGGCCCACATGCCATGCACATTTTTTTTCAGCGGCACGGGAGAGGTTCCGCCCAGTGCCAACATCACTGATTTGGCCTGAGCGTCCTGAAACAGAAACGTCACCCGGCGATCCGCATGGACCAGCGGCGAAACCGGCAACTGATTCCAGGACACGGCCGCCCGGGCCAGATGGGCAGAACCGGTTGCCAAGACGCCGCCCGCCAAGGCCAACTGCACGGCAAATGTTCTACGGTTTACCTGCGGCCCGATGATTCCAGATTCTCGCTGCATGGTTACTCCTCAGATATAAGATTGTCCAAAACGGTGGCGATCAGGTGGCATTGGTTACAACACTTCCATGAACACTATGTAAATATACTATCGCAGTACAACTTTGAATAGGCGCAAATTTCCACCGTAAAATCGCGACACCGGATCAGACGCATATCTGCCACCGCTACCGGCCGGGAGACCTCGCGTTACGCCGGCGTATAACAATCCATATCACGAGCACCACAGATCCCAATAATCCCCCGCAGTAAGACATCAGATGGGCGCAGAAATCTGTCATTTCCCGCCGGGCGACAAACAGTTTCGAGTCTGCCCTCCAAGCGTGATAGCCCCAAAATCCGCCCGCCACCGCCATCAGGGCCATAACACCGAATACCACCAGCAGTGACTTAAATAAATCGCGTGCGGAAATGCGGGGGCTGTTACCGGCCTGCGCAGCAATGGCGATCATCGTCCCCAGAACTGTAGCCAAGGGAACCGTTGCCACGATCCCCCAGGCAAACGCCAGAACCGTCGGGCTGGAACTATGAAATATTGCCGGATAGCCCAAATCCGGATGGTCAACATTGAAATACGCCGGATAAATCCGCGCAGTGATTTGATCATGAACAATGCCGTAGAGTGCCGCCATTAGCACAATGAGCCCCAGAATCCGAAACATCTCACGGCCCGGATCAGCTTGATTGCTCCCGCGTGTTTTCATCGCGACCCCTTAAATTCAATGGCTTACGCTACGGCGATTATTTTACCTACAATCACAACGAGAGAAAACCGCGGATTGCGCTGATAACGCGGATGCGAGGGAATCGGGCTGCCGCCCGATACAGCAGTGAAAGGAGAGAGTTGAAAGTAGAGCAAACTCGGCTGGCAACAAAAGAGTGGCTGTCGCGGTAACAAAAAGCCTCCTGCGGTCTACTCTCCACTTTCCATTCTCAAGCCCGACTAGAGCAGGGACACTTTGGGATCGTTGGGTATGGGAGGCAGAAAAAAGTAGTTCTGAGTGCCATGACAATTATCAAATAACGCTTCGCCCAATGCATACGGAAGTCTCGGAGCACAGCCGCCCCTGTTTATCCGCGTAATCCGCGTAATTCGCGGTCTTTTTTAAAGTCTAATTGGCTCTGCATCTCACTTAGCGAGGTTTAATTTATTTTATTGCGTTTTCCAGACTCGTATTCAGGACGCGGCCCCCTCAGCACGCCAACTCCGGGGGCCTGCGGATGCCACAGTGGCGGCGCTGGCTATAGCCGCGGCAGACGAAGACGCCTGCACCACAACATTCAACTTTGCGTTCATCCCACGAGCCTGTCCCAGCAATCGCCGGGTTGCGACGCGACAGAATTACCGCAGACAGATTTACCGCAGTTTGGCAGGTGCAGTTTGGCAGGGCAGGCCTGACATGTTAAAATAATTAATATGAAATTCATGACAGTCATAGAACGCGACGAAGATGGTAAATGGGTAATCGCATGCCCTTCCATTCCCGGTTGCGTCAGTCAGGGTGATACCCGGGACCAGGCGCTGGCCAATATCCGCGAGGCGATCGCCGCATGTTTGGAAGTGCGAGCGGAGCAGGGAATGCCCTTGACTTAAGGCACATTGCGAAGCCTTGTGCGGTCCAGCGGTATGACGCTTGAAGAATTCTTGAGTTTGTTGTCATGAGCCAACCGTCAGCCTTTAGGCGATGGCAAAAGAAAGCCCTTCGTTTATCCGCGTAATCCGCGGTCTTTTTTACAGTCCACGCTTATTTCCTGAAAAAAGTTTTTCCCGGCATATTCACTTTGCTCAGGCGGTTATTGACATACAAGCCCTCGAGAATAAATTCGCCGGCGCTAACAAGAGATGCGGGATCATCGGCGGGCATACCCAATTTACCGGCCATGCGTGCAGCGGCGGCCTTCAGGCCTTTGATATGCGCGTAATTTTCCAGCATGGTGGCGGTAGAAACTTCATCACCCACCTGCAACGTCAAGCCGCCTTTGAATTGTTGGCAAATGTCATCAAAAGCATCCATATCGCCATGCCGGCTGAACACCAGCTTCACCGCTTCCCCGATCAGGGAGGTCACAAGTTTATCTTCCGCAGATTCGCCTTCCGCCAGCATGAGTTCAATTTTTCCCCGGCAACTGGCATGGATAAATGGTAAATCATCCGTTCGCGCAGTGACCGTGTTTTCCCCATGAACAATGCCGCGCCGCTCGGCAGAGCTGACAAGATTTTCCGTATTGGTAATCGAACATCGAACGCTTACGCCGCTGGCCTGATTAATATGTGGGCTTTGGCGCGCCAGGCGGACAAATTCCTCGAGAATTTCATGCATATAAAGCGGAACCGTCACCTTAACGCCGCTGTCGCGCTCCAGCCACGCATTTTCCTGCGTGATTTTAATGGCTTCTCCAATGGTATGCGGATAATGCGTTCGCACCACCGTGCCGATGCGGTCTTTAAGCGGTGTCACAATACGACCGCGATTGGTGTAATCTTCGGGGTTGGCGGAAAACACCATGCACAGATCCAGATCCAGGCGAATGGGGTAGCCGCGAATCTGCACGTCGCGCTCTTCCAGCACGTTAAAAAGCCCAACTTGAATTTTCGGGGCCAGATCAGGCAGTTCATTCATGGCAAATATGCCGCGATTGCAGCGCGGAATCAAGCCAAAGTGCATCGTAGTTTCATCTGATAAATACCGCCCCTGCGCATGGCGCACCAGATCAATTTCCCCGATTAAGTCGGCGATGGTGACATCGGGCGTGGCAAGCTTTTCATGGTAACGATTGCTGCGATGCACCCATTCTATGGCCGCGTTATCGCCTTGCTCGGCAATGATTTTTTTTCCCGAAGCCAAATGCGGGTCCAGCGGATCATCCGGTATTTCACATTGTGCCAGAACGGGAATCCAGGGATCCAGTAAATCCGGCAGCATTCGCAGGAGCCGTGTTTTAGCCTGCCCGCGCAGGCCCAGAAACAGCATGTCATGCCGGCTCAAAATACCATTGACTATTTCGGGAATGACCGTTTCCCGGTAACCCACAATACCGGGAAATAACGGCTTGCCACTCCGCAGAGCAGCGATGACATTACGCCGCAACTCGTCTTTGACCGAACAGGGTTGATACGGCATTTTTTTTAATTCAGCTACGGTACGCGCGGAAGGGGCATTGGCCATGTTTATCCTCATCACGTTCTACAATACGAATCTACTTACTGCCACCGACCGTCCGTTACGCGTCGGCGGCAGTCGGTATTGGTTCATTTCTCCAATACACTCCAGATGTTAGCGCCCAGAGGCCAGAGAATCAATGGCGGAAACAGGATGTGGCTGGAATATTCAATCGGGTAGGCTGCCCCGCCAATGGGAAAGCCCCTAAATAATATTGATCGCCCGACCGGCAATTAACACCACGGTGCCCAGCGAAATAATGGCCTGTAACATCGTCAGGAGTTTTGCCCAGCGGGAAAGTACGGGCGTATCCGTTGGGGAGAAGGCCGTGCTGGTGGTAAAAGCGACGAATAAATAATCCAGAAATCGCGGCGACCAGGATGGATCGCCGTTTTTCATGGTCATTTGTGGAAATAAAAAACACCCCGTCTGATAGTGGCCGCGCGAAGCCCGCGCGTGCGGCCCCCCGCCATCCAGCCGCCAGTACCAGAAGGCGAAAACCAGCACGTTAATCATCCAAAGCATTCCTGCGGCCCTGAGCATCTGAACGGGCGTATCATGATGTGTTGGCAAATCCCGCACCAATGCAAATAGCGAATAGCCGGTGAATAGCGTAATTATCGCCGCGGAAATGTGACCGCAAATATGGCTGAGAAAAAAACGCTGCTGCACCCTGAAAATAATCAGTGGAATCAGCACGGCCGTAACCACAGCCAACAGCAGCCAGGGCGGACCTAGCATCATGGCCCGTGGCAACAACATGTACAATCCACACGTTGCCAATGTCGCCAGAAGCGGGACAGATAACGGTTCAATGGCCACATGGCCAGCCTCAGTTTGCGGCGTGCCTGCGGCATTATGCATGGGTGTTGTCACCTGTTTCATGGCCCCATTATATCGGAAAAATGCGAACGGCGAGGGGAGTGGCGGCCAGCGATTGTGGAATCGGCATAGCCAAGCCGCGGAGCGCAACATAACCACCCTGCCATTTCGCATCTAACTATCGGCTTTTTTAGCTCAATGCGGCAGCGTTGCGTTCGCAGCGGAAATTCGTCGATCAATAAATCGTGCAGGTTTGCGAGGGTTGGCCGTGCTTTGCAGTTCGCGGATAGCAGAGATACTGGAAAAGATAATTTTTGGCTGAACTTTTAACAGCGCCCGAACAGTTAAGGCCAAGCGATCGCGGATGGCTGAACTGTTTTTGATTAAACATACGTGCAGTTCTATGCGATCACTTAAATCATGCTCACGATGCGCGATAATGGCATAGTCGCGCACCTCGCTGATCCCGTTCAGGCAGTCGGCAATGGCAGAGGGAAACAGGCTGGACCCACGCACCTTTAGCAATTGCCGCTTCCGTCCCACGATCGGTCCGAGGCGCGGTGTGGTGCGGCCGCAGGGGCACGGATCGGTATACAGTGCGGCTATATCGCCGGTGCAGAAGCGTACCAGCGGCATACCCTCCACGCCCAGCGGTGTAACCACTACCTCACCCATGGTGCCAGCGGCGACCGGCGCGCCTTGATCATCTATTATTTCCACGACCGCTAAGGCAGGATTCAAATGCCCCCCCACACACAATGGCCCTTCGGCAAAGGTGGAGCAGGTTTCCGTACACGCATACGTGCTAAGCGCGCATACCCCCAGATTATCCTTTAATCGCAACGCCAATGCATTGGGACTCAGGGCAGCGTTGCGTAAAGGCTCTCCAATCCCGATGACGGCCTGAATTTCCGAGGCTAGCGCGCCGCGGGATGCAGCACTTCCGGCACCAGCCAGCAGCGATGGAACGGTGATGACAAACGTCCGGGTACCGCGCTGCAGGAGAGATTGCAAAATATCGATCTGCGCAGAATACGCCGCCCCCGCCCGAATGCAGGCTGCGCCTAATTTCTGCGCGCCCAGCCAATAAGCCAAACCTGCAACAAACATACGATCCAGTGCCAAAGCTAAAATCAGAGTGTCACCTCGGCTTAGCCCCGCGATGTTCAACGCAACCGCCTCATTTTCTGCCAGGCGATGCAGATCCTTTTCGGTAAGTGGAACGCGCAGCGGCTTGCCGGTGGTACCGGAAGTGGTAACCCATTCCCGCACATGTTGGCTTTTGCAGGCAAAGGCGGCGTCGCCGGCGGCGGCCAGTTGATCTTTATGCGTCAGGGGAAATTCAACAAGATGGTTTAGCGATTTGATGGTGCCGGGAAGCACCCCGGTGTAATAGGGCGACTTGCCCGCGTGGGCAATATGCCGGCGCAGGGCCTCAAGCTGCAGGGCCTGCCAGCGTTTTACCGGCCAGAATAAATGCGTGCCGACCTGCAGCGTCTGTCTTTTGCCTGATCTATTACCTATTGTGCCATTGTTTTTCACAGGGTGTCCCGAATACTATTTCGAATCAAAGTTTATAGTCAACAGCAAACAATGGCCAGCATCCCAGATAATTACTTTTTGCGGAACATAGCCACGTTGATAGTGCAAATATTGCATTTCAAGGTTCTCACGCGAATGGCAAATACGGCAGAGGTGCAACTTTCCAGCCGACCCGGCAAACAGGTAATGGGTCTGATGAAGCGTTCCGGAAAGTACGTGCGTGCCCTTCCTGAGAGTCATCGTCTGGAGCGCCGCCATCGCAGGCAGGCGCAGCGCTAAAGCGGTATCCACCCCAATTTGCCGCGCCAGTGTTTCCGGAAGAGCTGCGGCCTTGTGCAGCACCTGACAAATGTTTGGTGTAACCCGCACGTCACAAAGCAATGTTCCAAATTCTGAAGCACACGTTACCCGCAGCGTGCCCAGCGATTTCCCTTTTATTCTGCCGATCATGCTTACGCGATGACCATGCCAATTTACCGCCGCAAAAAATTGCCGATCCCATTGGCGTGGAAATTTTGCCAGAGCATGGTGTGCCGCATCGCGGGTTGGCGGAGGATCTGTCGGAGGGCGATACGCCTGCGGCGGCGGCACGCTGCAACAACCTCCCAGAAGACCGACCACCAGAATCACCAGCGCCAAAACCACAACGATTCGCCAGGCATTTAATACCGTCAAATAAATCCGTTTGTTCCTGGGGGATGCCGGTGGATTAAGAACAATCCTTACCAGCGGCCCTACGACAAAATAACTCGCCAGATAGCCGCCCAGAATTCCCGCAGTCAGCGTCATGCCAATCCAATGCAGCACGGGGTGACCCGCCAGAATCATTGCTGCGGTGCCCAGAATCGTCGTTGCGGCGCACAGAAATGTTGCGGAACTGCGATTTTGTAGTGTGGCGCCGCTGGGACCCAGGGACGGATCGCTGGCGGCATAAATGCCATAATCTACAGCCACCCCCATGGTAAAAAGTATCGGCACCAGACAAAGAAGGTTTAAGCCCCCGCCCCACCACTGCGCCACGCCCAGCAGCCAGATAAAGCCGATGCCCAGAGAAAGAACAGCGATAGCCGCAACGTCCAGCCGTCGAAAATAGATCCACATGGGAATCAAAATAAACAGTATCACCCAGGGGAACAAGCGCTTGGCTTCCAACTGGGCATGATGCGATGCATTGAGATACAGCACCTGCCCGCAAATGATGGAAACGCCGGGAACGCCATGCCGTACATCGGCAGCCCATAGCGTGGCAAGCTTTGGCGACAGAGATGTATTGAGTTCCACCGTCGAAGAAATGGAAATGTCACGCGGGAGAATAGCGATGACGCCCGGAAATAGCGTTGCCGGCGATTGCTGCAATCGATGCATCGCGGCCGCATTCTCGTGCTTGGATTCCCATGACTTGAGTGTGGAATCGAAAGCGCTTGCGCGCAAGCCATTGGCGATAGCGGCGTGCGCCAGGAGCACTCGAGCATGGGCTATTTGTTCAGGCGTAAAAAACGCCCGCCATGCGTCTAACCGCCTTTGCGCGGTAAGTGCATCGGGAAGAATGGCAGATGCTGTGGTATATCCGGCAATTAATCGCTTAGCCTGCAGCACGCCAAGCAGATGATTTAATGCGTGCAGTTGCGCCAACGCCCGATCAGCGGACGCCTGGTGAATCGTAATCACCCCCGATTGCCGCAAATGCCCCCATACGGCCGAAAATTTGGCTTCGTCATGCTTAAGTGCCATCGATGAACCATCTAAGGATTGCCCGTTGGTGGTATAGCCCACGGCGATCGCCCGGCTTCCCAGCCATAGCGTACTGACAACAAAGGCCGATGTTGCGATGAACTTCAGTAATCCGGGATGAAGCCATTGATTCAAGCGGCGCGACAAGTACCGCGGATTTCGCGGATCACGCGGATTACCAGAGGGCGCTACCCGGTTGTTCGGGCTATAATCAACCACATTCCCCCGTTCGGATTCCGGTGCGATCTCATGAGTTAAAGATGCTTTCTGCGCTTTGATCAGTTCGCCACCACCGCGAACTATTTTATCCGCGCTATTTACGTAATCCGCGGCCCGGCATACCCAAGCCCCCAGATAAGCCGGTAAAACCAGAAATGTCACCAGCCAGATACAGCCAGTGGCCCCGGCAATAAAAAGTCCCAGCGTCTGTAACCCCGGGGCGGAACTCGCGGCCAAAGCTCCGTAACCTGTCATGCTGGTACATACACTCATGGAGATGGGACCAAATAAATCCCTGGCGGCTAAAGCCGGCATATCAGTTTCGTACCGCCCGGCCTGTTTTACGCGCCTCTGCAATGCCGCAATAAGCTGAATGCCGTAATCGGTAGTGGCCCCGCAGAGCAAACCATCAAACCCCAGGACGATCAACGGAATATGCAGGCGGAACAGACCCGCAAGGCCCAATGCGGCACCCAGCCCTACCATGGGCGGAATCATGCAGAGAACCACCGAACCAACACGGCGGAAATACCACGCGATAACCCCGGCCACCAGCAGCGATCCTAGAATTGAAATCATTTTCAGATTGCGCTTTACCAGCCGCTGATTCTCAACAAAGTTACGATAAGGCCCCACGATCCAGACGCGTAAAGCCGGCATTTGCTTTTTCACTGAGGCAATCGCGGTGCGAATGGTGGCGAGCATTTTTTCCGACGCCGCGACATTCTCAGGTCTGAAGGGAGGCACCAGGATCATCATCGCATGGCGGCCATCGGCACTGACCAGCAGCGGGCCGGAAAAGTGTGATCCCGCCCCCGCATGAACGGATTTAAATTGCGCCCGCAGCAGTTGCCGCATGTCCAGTGGATCAGCCTGCAATTCTCCGGCCACAATTTGCCCGGCCGGTCCCGCGATTTTCTGCACCTGCCGGTGAAAATAATGATCCAGCCAAGTGAACGACAGCCGGCGGCGGAGACGATCCATTTGCAACCGCGAGAGCAGAATTGGTGCGCTATTCTGTAAACCCGCTTGTGCTTTGAGTTGCTGCGATACCGGCGCGCCGTACCAGACTTTTGAAAACGCGTGAGTGTTTTTCAACGCTTGCCCCAACCAGCGCACCGCCGATTTCAAATTCCCCTTTTTCCCCGAAGCCAAATGCACATCCAGCCGCATGGCATCGGCCAAACCGTTACGGTCCTCGGACAGGCGTACATCATGAATGGAGGCGCTGTGTGCGGAAAAAAAACTCAGCAGACTGGTCTGCCACACAATGTTCCGCGATGCAGTAAACAGCAGAACGCCCAGCACCAGCAGCACCGCGGTTAAGCCAGCGCGTTGCCTCTGCAATCGCCCATACCACCAGACCATCCAACGCGTGAGTGGATCAGGCTTAGGGCCGGAATCGCCCGCAACGCTTGGGCTATCGGTTGGCCTCATGGCGGTCCCACCGGTTCAAAAAGTTTCGGCACCAGGTGCGGATTAAGCCGGGTACGGCGTAACCAGAACATACTTTGATCGCCATTTTTTGCCACAATACGGATATATAGTAATGGCTTAGCTCCGGCTTGCTGCCCCGCTGCCTCCTTGCCCGCTGACGGGGCAAAGCCAAGCTGAATCTCACGGATAGCCTCTTGGAGCACCCCGCCGCGCGGGCGCAAGGTAAACAGCTCAAGGGCTGGGCGTATTTTTTTATTCACTACGGAACCGGCTGGCGCATCTTTGGGCACCGGCCGATTGGCGCGCTGCACGCTGACCTGAAATTTCCGGCCGACTTTACCCGTGTTACCCAAAGACCACGCCGCGAATTGCTGCAGCATAATCCCAATCGCCGGCTGCGAATCCACTGAACTGGTGCGCCAATGCGCATTGGATTCATTACGCATGTCAATATGCCGCCCGTTAAGAATATAGCAGGAGCGATACGGCCAATTCGTTGCAAAGCGAACCCGGCTGGGTCGGGCAATGGTAATAATTCCCCTGCTGAAGAAAGGCTTCCGGAGCACCTGCAACTTCTTTTCGCATAAAAAGGCGGACTGAATTGATTTCACATTTCTCATCGCAGCGAGCGTCTTTACCAGGTCCCCATTTGCCGCCCCCCGGGCACTTGGTCCAGCAATAAGCGTTGCCCCGCCGCGAAGCCACACGAACATCAAGACGCCAAAAAAGGCAACAGCGAATATACGCCCGCTCGTGCCCCGGCGTTTTCCCGAGCCGTACAGAACGTTGGTTATCAGATCAGACACGCCATGTATTTCCATACCGCCTCACTAGCACGCCAGCTTTTTACAGTTCGCCGCTTAGAGCGACTGAACTATCTGCTGCCAGCACCATATCATACCGGAAAGACCACTACTTGATCTGGAAATTCGCGTCAGAATTTGGCGATAGAGGATCTTTATTTCGCGGGTTTTGCGAAACGCCGGATAGAGTTTGATGGCGGCCGCCATTTGTGCCTTCGTCCTGGAAAATGGTGTTGCAGGTTCGCGAAGCCTCAGCAGCGCGGCTTCCGTGATTGCTTTAATAAACCGGTGGTGCGGCGGACTGTTGGGCGAAAGTATGGCTTGTGACAACCACGCCTCGGCGCCGTCACATTGACTAAGAACGGCCGCATCCGCAGCCAGCCACAGGGCATGGATTGTGCGGTCCGCAGGATCGCCATCGATTTTCATGGCGAACGTACTAACATCCCTTGCCTTAGCCCGGCTGCCCATAGCGCGGTACGTTGTAGCAAGGTTGCCCAGCATCCAGGCCTTTACGTCCTGGCGTTGGCGCCAATCCCGCATCCAGTTGATCAACCTGCGACGACGGCCGAAGCGCTTTAACGCATAGCCAATTTTTCCCCACAACTCGGTATTTTGACGCAAGACCTTGCGGTAGCGACGAATAAGCGATCCGAGCATCGCGAAGTTATTGGTGTTGACAATCTGTTGAATAAATTCGAGCATGGCTGTGCGAAAACTCTCGGTGTGGGGATCTAAAGAAGCGATAAACGCTCGGCACAAATTCCACCGCCGATGCCGCGCCAGACAACGTACACACACTTCGCTGATCAGCGGGTTGCAATCATCTTGATTTAATGCGTCACGGACGTAATATCCGATTGAATCACCCCATTTTTTTCCTACCAGCACGTCGAAGGCTCGCTCAAACATCCAGGTTTGGGCCGAAGAGATCCGGCACAATGCCTGAAGCTCGACCATCGCCAGCCTCTTATCCTTGCGTGCGGCGGCAATCTGCAGTCGGGCCAGGGCAGCGCGTTCCGGCGCGGCGTGTTGGCCCAGTTGCTTTTCCCACTTTGCCGCATCGGAAACTTTACCGGCTGTCAAATCCATATCCAGAAGATTCTCAATGGCGTAGGTATAGGCTGCGTCCAATTCCACAGCGCGTAGAAAACTTTTGCGCGCTTCCGGTAAGGACCCCTTTCCGCGAAGCGCATCGCCGAGATAGCCGTGCGCCACCGCATTGACGGGCCACGTGCGGACAAGAGTTTCTGCGGTGCGGAGATATTGGTTTTTATCGCCCGCGCCCTGATACCACTCCGCCAGGCGGCAGATTCCCCAAAAATAGTGAGGCGACTCGCGGGTCAACGCAGCCATATCTTCGATGGCCTGATGATGGTTTCCACGCTGGTATTGAATCCATGCGGCGCGACCTCGCAACTGGAACGGTACATCACCGTTGAATACTGCGGGGTGACATGCCGCCAGGGCTTCTTCCACACGACCCGCCTCGACCAATGCGGCGGCACGTTCATCGTAGGCCTCAATACAACGCGAATCAGCCGCGATGGCCCGGTTGTATGCGGCCATCCGTTCTTCCTGTTGTTCGGGCAAGTACAGCATGTGTGCCAGATTCAACCACATACGGCTTTCACCGCCGCGACTTTCCGTAAGCCGCCGGGCTAACGCCAGGGAAGCGTCCGGTGCCTTGAGTTCGCGGCTCCAATTTCTCAGTGCGTCCCATCCCCACGGGTAGTCTGGCTCGCGCTCAAGCGCATCCTGTAATTGCTGGACCGCCTTTTGCCTCGCTCCCATTCGCCAAAGCACATCGGCCAACAGGCCTTGATTTCGCACGTCGAAGGGGCTGCGGGAAATAATTTCCTCCAAAACGGTTCGGGCATTCACCAGGTCGCCACCCCGTATATGCAACGCCGCGAGTTGCCGGGCGGGGATGCTCCAGCATCGATTAATCTCCAGCGCCTGCCGTAATGCGCTGCGCTCACGGTCCGTATCGGCCATAGCCCGATATACCCCGGCCAAATCCAGCCACAGCGCGGGCAACAGGCTGAACTTTTCTGCGGCGGCACAACCGTGGCGCTGAGCTTCCTCCAGTTTTCCCATCTGCGTGAGTTGCTGCGTTACCCCGGACCAAGCTTGCCATAAATCCGGTCTCGCCTGAAGTGCCGCCTGAAGGGAGGCCAGCACCTCATCGGCACTAAGTATTTGCGCGGCCTGCTGGCGATACGCCTGGAGACATTCCCCAAAAATCGTTTGGCGGACAATCTCGGCATGTACAAACGCCAGAGCTGCCTTCCGCTGCACGGGAGAATTTTCACTGGCCAGCAGCTCATGGATGGCCGGCGTGTAGTCGACCGAAAGGCTGATCGCCCGCTTGAACGCGGCCACCGCCTCGGACGGATTTCCCCGCCGTAAAGCCACTAATCCGGAACAGTAATGCGCCGCGGGATTGTTAGGCTCCAGCGTCAGGGCCATTTCCGCCTCGGCGACGGCCTGGTCTGACTTCTGCAAACTCAGCAGCGCCGCCACCAGTTCCCGACGTGACCAGCCGTCCTGCGGATGCAACTGTATTAACTGCCGAACCGAGGCTTCATAACGGTGCGGCAGTTGATCCCGGAACCAGATGACCCGCAGTTGGAGAAGAGGGTAGTGGTACGGAAAGCGGGCGCAATGGGCATCCAGATAAGACTCGGCAGCCTGGGCACCGACGCTTTGTGCCAACAGGTCAGTCACCCTCCGCAGAGCGTCCATCGCCAGGGGTTCGGCGGCCACAATTTTTTGC
The DNA here is from genome assembly GCA_021805985.1 of Planctomycetota bacterium. GTDB lineage: Bacteria > Planctomycetota > Phycisphaerae > WQYP01 > WQYP01 > JAMDCX01. The sequence continues at coordinate 30,445 of JAJZDN010000031.1, forward strand.
CACAGTCCCAACGCCTCGCGCGGTTCACCTTTGTAGAGCACCAAATCGGCTGCCACCCGCAACCACTCACGTTCCGAACAACGCCCCTTAGCGCGTGCCATGCAGGCATCCGCCTGGGTCAATCGACCATGGCGTGCATTGCTGCTGCCGGCAAGCAGCAGCAACGAGCCATCGTCGGGGCGCAAACCAAGGGCCTCGTCCAGCAGGGCGAAAGCCTCAGTGGTGCGATCCAATGCGTCCAGCGCCCAGAACAGCATTTCCGCCGGCCGCCCGGTAGTGGCACCGAATTGTTTAAATCGCTCCCTGAGCATTTCCAGCACGTCGGATTCCTGCTTAAAGTGCCGACAAGCGGCAAAATAAGAACGTGCAAAGTTCTCATTTTTATCGTCGAGACAACATGCAAACCGATAAATCTCCAAAGCCCCCTCAAAGCGGCGCTGCTCCCAGAATACGGAGGCCAAATCCGAATAGGCAGTGGCGGCCAGCGGCATCGCCCGAATGACCCGGCGCAACATCCGGCGGGCCGCGGTGTGTTCCCGCGCGTCATGCATAAGCTCTTTGGCATACATCTCGCGAAATATCGGATGAGCTGTTGAAGGTTCGCATATTTTTCCAAGCATTTCGATGCGTTGATCCCGACGCGCCAGAGTCTTCAGGCATTGCAGCTTCGCGATCAGCAATCCAGAATCCGCCGGAAAGGGGGCAAGGAGTTTCTCATAACAACCAAGCAGCGCCACGGGATCAGCATCGTAAGCGGCAATCGCCTGTTGGGCCGTAAGCGTAATGCGGTGTTCCGGTGCCACGGCCTGCAGGTTGGCACAGGCTGCACACGCGGCATCACGATCATTTCGATGTAATGCGGCGTTTAGCGCGTGAAGCTGATCATAAAGCGATTCATCGCACAAGCTGACTTTATCCAGAAGCTGCTTTTTTTCCTCCGGGACCAGTACAATTCCCAGCGGCCCGGTAGAGGCGTAGCGTTCCAGCGTGATGTCCGAGACAAATTCGACTACTGAACGAATGTAGGGATCTCGAATAATCAGTGTTCCGCGCAGATCGTCGTAGCCGATAACCGCCTGCAGATGAGCGCTGCCGGGTTCCACCGTAGAGATCGCAAAGGGTACGCCCTGGTCAATAAGAGCTTTAGTGGTCTCCCATGTCACGCAAAATTCGCGTACCAGCCAGCCGTGCTCATTGGCCCATTGCCGCAGTGCGTGATTGGGCGTGCCGTCGTAACAAATTTCTTTTGCCAAAGTCTGCTGATCCACCGGCTTCTGCCAGAATCGACCCAGGCAGGCCACCACCGCGGGTCCGCAGGTCATGTGATGTTGCCTTACAAAACCCACGGGCAACATCACCCGCTTGCTGTTTTTATCAGCGGATTTTATTGCCACGGCAACTTTCTGATAGAAACGATTTTTAGATTTTTCCGCCAAATCGGCAGCAGCCGAATAATCGGCGCAAAAATAGGCCGCGTCTGACCGCATTCCGTAAAGCCAGTCACGTACTTTTCTGTCCATCAGCGGGGCCAGGTCAATGGCCCGGGAATAGTTCAACCGCGCGTCCTGATAGTGACGCATTTCGGTCTGTAATGCCGCCAGTTGCAATACCAGGGCCATACTTTGATTTTGCGCACTGGCCTGTCGCAAAAGCTCCAGCGACTGCTCTTCCTGATCCAACAATTGCATCAAATGGGCTGCGGATTGTACCGCGGGCCGGTACCATGGGCGGATCTCCAACCCGCACATGATTACCGATCGAGCCTCATCGTAGCGATCCTCCCGCTCCAATACGCCGCTGTGCTCCACGGCCAGCCAAGCATCATCCGGGTGAAGCTCTTCGGCGGCGGCCAACATGCGGTGTGCGCCTTTGAAGTCCCGCAAAGTTCCTAAAATGCGGGCTTTCAATGCGTACCAATGAGCCTGTAATTCAAGTGATGCACTACTGGGCATCGCATGGTCGCGAAGAAATTGCCACGCCTCCAGCGGGCCGCGCTGACCTAAAATTACGAACGCATAATAATACCAGGCTTCTGGTTCGCCCGGATGTTCGCGATGGGCTAAATAGTGCAAGGCTGCTCCCATCTGCCCCCCACCCAGATTTCCCGCCAGCCGGCCCGCCATTATTCGCCCCGCAACCCCTTTCCATTGTGGCAACGGGGCCAGGTTGCATCCCTTCTCATAAGCCTGGAGGTATAGACCCGCCTCGTAAAGCTTTAACACCTCTTGGAGTTGCTCACCGTTAACTTGCAATGCGTGTCTCCTTCCCCTTTACAAAGGCTCTGCGCTGTGGGGTTGATGGCTGTGGCTTTCCATACTTTTACTTTTACACGCTGGAAGCATAATCCGGGCGTCTGGAGATCGCAAATAATGGGGCGTGTTTCGCCTGCGAATTTTAAGATCCGGGGTCAGCAGCTTATCTGGCACACAGCGATTACTCGGACAGGCTCCCAGAGCAACAAATAGGATGATCATAGGGCTTTCGGTGCTTGAAGTCGGGGACGATTTGCACCGCATGGGTTATTAGACAAAACGCAGAAATTGGCCTGGGAAGCGTGTTGGCATTTATGGTATCCCCACGTAACATACTCTCATGGCAGCGAAGATTAATGAATCTAAAATCCAGATACATCCGGTCATGGTGCTGGCGGGAAGTGAGGCGTATTTGCGCCGCGAGTGGCTGGGGCGAATACGGCGGGCGGCTCTGGATGAGGCTTCCATGGACGCGGGATATATTCGCATGGAAACTAACGTTTCAGCCACCGCCTTGCTGGATGAATGCCGGACGTTTGGCATGTTTTCCAGCCGCAAACTGGTGGTGCTTGAGCCTGCGGATTTGTTGCTGAAGGGCCGCGGCGGCAACAACCCTGAATTACAAAATGAGCTGGATGAAGATCAAGCCGAAGAGTTGGCGGCGACTGCCGGTTCGACCGCGCGGGATCTGATTTTGCGTTACGCCCAGGCCCCCAGCGACAACGCCACGCTGGTGTTAATCTGTGATAACTGGCTGAAAACCACACGCCTGCATAAATTTCTGGACAAACAAGGGGCCGTGATCCTCTGCCAGGCGATGAAGGAGGAAGAAGTTCCGCGCTGGCTAACCCAGCATGCGCGAAGCGAGTTTGCAAAAACCATCGATGCGCAGGCGGCTATGCGTCTGGCGGACCTGGTGGGCACCGATCTGGGGCGACTGGAAAGCGAATTGGCGAAATTGGCGCTATTCGCGGATAAACAAACTGCGATTACCACGGCGATGGTCGATGAATTGGTGGGTTTTCAACATGAACAGGTCGTATGGAGTCTTATTGACGCTCTGGCTGCAGGAAACGCCAAGGAAGCCTTAACGCGCCATACAGAACTATGGCAGATGGATGCCCGGATCGGATTTTCTCTGGTGGGAGCCATATTTTTTTGGCTAAGCCAGGTATTGCGCGCCCGCGAAATGCTGGATCGCCGCCTGAGCGATAATCAGATTATCAAGGAACTGAAACTCTGGCCGGCACCGCGGGCCAGTGCCGTAATGGCTTCCGCCCGCCGCTGGGGAATTGAAGGCAGCCGCCGGGTCAGCGCTGCGTTGCTGGCAGCGGACATGGCGGCAAAAACCAGTCTGGGCGATCCGCAGCGCAATATGGAGCGCTTTATAATACAGGCATGTACAAATCTCGATATAACGGTGTAAAGCTGTTCCGCCAGATTTACAGCGGCCTGCCGAGCAGTTGCCGTTTATGCTTGAGAAATTTCATGTGATGATCAAAATGCTGCACATACAGTTTCACCAGTTCTTCCAACGTGACACGCCCCCGCTGATTGTGTGTGCCGGCACGCAGATAGGCACTAGCGGGCAGGCGATTTAGAATTTCACCGGTCAGGAGGCGATTTTTGGCAAAGATTTCAGTTGCCATCGCCGCATCCAAGTGGTCATAAAACAAATTAGAAGCAAAAGCGCTTTCATCAAATCCGATCAGGGCTGGATTATCTTCTGCGATAACACGCTTCATGCGGTCAGATGCTATCAAATCACTATCCATGACGTGCAGAACAATCTGCCGAATGCTCCAGGTATGAGGAATCGGATGGGCGTTAAGTTCTGCCGCGGTCAAGCTTTTAATGGCCGCCGGGAATAGCGATGCCTGTCGCAGATACTCATCAATAATGGCCTGTTCCATGATCCGTTCTCCAAACAAATCCGTCTCGCATCCACTATCATCAAAACTATCACAACAAAAAGCAACCTGTGCCGTCGAGCCACACGCAAAGTTTTTATTTCTCTCATATTCCGTAAATACAGTTCCCATAACCTGCTTTTCAGAGATCACGCGATGTTGCTGTGATCCGATATCAGGTTAATGCCAATCCAAATCCTTATCCTGGCACAGCCACGGCGATGGGCGTCGTCTGGGGTAATGATATGGCGACCAATGCCGTGACCGGTCAAACCGCGCAGATGAATGTTTTTGATCCCGATTCGCTGAACCTTACCCCCACGGGCAGTCTGCTTTTGTCCAACGAAAGCGGAGCACAATTAACCGAAGTTACCAATCCAGGTGCAACTCAGAACGTTTCGGTGTTGAATCTGACGGATGCCTCGGGCAACCCGGTCAACACCGACGACACCGGTTTTGCGACCGCTGCCCGCGGAACACTTCTATTTTCCGATGCGAAAAATAACGTGGTCTATGCTCTGACAGCCAACCACGGCTTTACGTTGAACCAAGCTTATTCCTCTGATAAGACCAATCATAGTCTGGATATGCTGAATTTCAGCACCGGCGTACTGACACCGATTGTCACGGGTTTGGGCGCTCCGGCAGGCATCGGCTTTGTCAGTGATCCAGCGGCGGTACCGGAACCGGCGACGCTGGCGCTGATTATGCTGGCCGCTGGCGGACTATTGCTGATGCCACGCAAGCGCGCTTCGCGATAATTTTAAGTATCGGCTTTAAGCCGGGAAGTATTACGCAAAGCACAATCCGGCAGGTTACAATTTTTCGTGCAGATATAATTCCAAAGCCCCGCACAGCTGATGCCGTGCGGGGCTTTTTTTTCACAAAAGAGTTTCGCAGAGCATTGACCAATGTTCATCAGTCATTGAGCAGAGCGCCGGTGCCGGTGCCTACCAACTTTTGGAATGTAACCGAGTAACCACTGTGTATCCGATTGCTCCGCGCCCGCTCAGGCGGCCCCCGTCCCTGTGGAAAAAACTTTTTATTTTTTTCTTGACAGGGTGGTGCCCCATCGGCTATTGTTCGCCCGTCGCCTCCATTTTTGGCGATGCGCTCGAGGCTGTGGTGGCTTGTTGTCAGCGGTTCCTGTGGGCGTAATGGGTTTTCAACAACTTGGCGGAGCGTGCGTGTGTGGAACAACTCGCGATACTTCTCGCCTACATTCTCTCGGCCATGGGCCTTACGATTCTGGTCGTTTGGCCGGAAGACGGCCCCGGGGCGTATGTGCGCGAAAAGTTCCTCCAGAGAATACTGCCCAAATCCGCCCACGGCGTTCTGGATTGTTACATCTGTTTTAGCTTCTGGGCGGGATTGCTTCTCTCGTTCCCCTGGTGGTCCATGTATCACCGGAACTGGATATGGTTTGGCTGCCTGATGGTGCCCGCGCTATTTTGGTTAATCATGGGAAAATGGAAATAGCTCGCCGCAGGGGGCGGCGAACGCGGGCCGGTGCGGGGTGGGGTGATTTGACGGGATGATACCAACGGTCGGCGGAGGTGTCGCGAATGACTGCAGGCGGCCACTGAATGGTCCGCAGCGCGCCCGGAATCACTGCGGGGCTGAATCCAAGGTAACGCACAAGTGTGCCGGCCCGGTGCTCGCACCAGGATCCCTGCATGCGGCGGGATTCGGCCACGGCCTTAAGTGCGTCATGCGACCAGAGAATTGCAGCCAGCGGCCGCAATCCCATTTGGAACGGCCAAAGCTCCGCATCGACAGGCGGTCCCCATCTTCCGGGCCACCAATCCGGACGCGTCTGCATATCGACAATATCGGCGGCGGCCACATCGGCATCCCAGGCATCGCCGTAAAACCGCCGGGCGGGGCATTTCGGCAGGATGTCGTATTCGAAGAAGACGTATCGTCTGGCCCTTGGGCTGCGAGGGTTGAGGAACCAGCGGTAGTAAAGCTTGTCGCACTGTGAATACGCGTCATCGACCGGCCATCCGAAGTCGTCCGCATCGTGGCCAATGTCCTGCGTGCCTGCGATGATCTGCGAGGGGAGGCGGAAGGCGATAGGCAGAACCGGAACATCGGGATGAAGCGACTGCAGACGTCGAAGGTGATCGGCTGCGGCTGCTACATTCTTAGAGTAATACAGAAAGAGCATGATCAGTTCGTACATCTGCCTGTCTCCTGATTGTCCGCTTTTCCGCCCGCCCCTTGCGGAGTGTGTTGGCCGCAAAAGATGCTTTCCCAGAAGAATTCGAAGAGGAATCCGATATGCAGGTTGTCGAACCGGCGTCCAGCAAGCGTTATCTCCGGCAATTGTGAAATCCCGTAGAGCTTTTGGTAGTACTCCCTGGGCCGGCGGCGGATAAGGTCACGGGTCACCGCGAACTGCGCCCCCCAAGTGAAGCGGTATTCCGTAATGTCCCAGCGCCGCTCAAGCAGACGGAGAAACGCCGCCTTGACGCGGCCGTCGGCCGTCTGATCAGCCCAGCCCCAGTTCGCGGCCTGCGCCATGGTCTGGCGGGAATTGGGGTCAAACTTAAATGACTCCTGCGCGGAGGCGTAGTGGCAGAAGGCCAGCGGACGGTGGAAAAATGGGTCCCCCTGCACAAAAAAGGTCCTTTCGGATAATGACTCATAGCGGCTTACGATGTGATGAAGGTAGGTACCGTACTCGCGGCCCACGTTGGGCAGCGAGATAAAGCGGCTGTCCTGCGGGTCCTTACAGTACACCGTCGTGTTATCCGGGTAACATTGCGTCCACGCCACGTCCTCCCTGTACTTGGCTACTACGATCTCGAACTTCGAACGGTCGGAAGGCACCGGAGGCTGGGGGCGAAGCTCCGCGCAGCCCGGGCCAGCGCCCGGTGAATCGGCAACGCGCCGGCGCAGCTTCCCAGTGCGCCATCGCTGCGCCGGCAACGCGGACAGGTTTGTGGTCGTCATGTGGCCGTCAGACCAGCGCCAAATAGTTCCGCCGCATAGTAGCGCATTCGGGACGCTCGGCAGGCGGCTCCAGCGCCGCGTTCGCAGATGGTGCATGTCGGTATAAATTCCACCATTGGCGTGCAATATCACGTTGCGCGCAAGCTCGCGGCCTTCGGGACCCAAGAGAAGGTAATTGCAGGCGACAGAGGCATCCCCGCCGGTGTGCCAATTCGCTTGAGCCTCACTTGCCATCAGATTGCCTCCGTTTGCATAGTTAGCTACCACGTGGCCGTCGCTGCTCGCTTGCGACGGTGCCGCGCAGTTGGTCACGGTGTGGAATATTCCAGCCGCGGGCCGACGATGCGCCGGGTCCGCCAGTTCATGCTCCGCCGCCGCCAAGGCTGACGCGATTACCTGATGCATGTCGTAGTAGCGGTAGCTTCCCAGCCTGCCGCCGAATATCACGTTGGGCGGCTTGAGCCTGCGGTATTCGTCCGCGATCGCATCGTTGGCGCTGCTGTTAATCGGGTAATAGGGTTCTGCCATTTGTGTCCACGGCATCGGATATTCGTGCGTGATGGCGGTGTGTAGCGGCCGCCGCCCCTGCGGCTGGAAATGCTTGAACTCGGTGATCCGTGTGAACGGCACATCCGCGTCGCAGTAGTTCACGATGGCACCGCCCTGGAAGTCCTCGACCGCCAGGCGCTGGGTTTCAAAACGAAGCGTGCGATAGTCCAGTGGTCCGCGGCAATAATCGAAAAAGCGATCAATTTGCCCCGTGTAGACAATTTTCTCCGCCAGCGCCTCGAGGTGCCCACGGTTTGCGAAGTAATCTGTCCCCAGACGCACATCCACACCGCCAAGGAGTTTTTCAAATATCGCGGTATATCCACCGATGGGAATTCCCTGGAAGTTGTCATCAAAATAATCGTCGTTGAAATTGAGGCGGATGGGCAGGCGACTAAGTATGGAAGCGGGCAGATCGCGCGGGTGTTTCCCCCACTGTTTTTGGGAATAGCCACGGAAAAACAGCTCATAAATATCCCGTCCCACCTGTGAAAGGGCCCATTGTTCAAGATTGGCAGGGTTGGCAACAGGTTCGCGTACGGATTCCAGCTTCGCCCGCGCCTCTCCCGGCGTGGTGACGCCCCACAGTTGGTGCAATGTCAAAAGGTTAATGGGCAGCGAATACAGTTGGCCCCGGCAGCACGCCTTGACCTTGTGCCGGTATGGGTGGAATTCCGCGAACCGCCGGACGTAATTCCATATCCGCAAGCTGTTGGTGTGAAAAATATGCGGGCCATAGCGGTGGACGTCGATGCCGCCGAGGTTTTCCGTGAAGCAGTTGCCCCCAATGTGGCTGCGCTTATCGACTACCAGACATTTTCGGCCTGCATCGGCCATTTGCCGCGCGAAGACCGAGCCGAACAGGCCGGCACCCACAATGAGGTAATCGAATCTTGGCATAAACCGACCGTCCTGCGTTTTCTCATCCAACTATTTTTTCCGTCGGGCTTGACAAGGCCACGCCCAAGGATTATAAGCCAATTCGATATATCAGCAAGTTACATGTGAGGCTGAACTTAGGCATGTTAACAATACCGCAAAACCAGGTTGCCTCCATGCTGAGGGTCGGACCGGGCCGACTGGGCCTTTCCCTGCGCGCCGGTGAGGCAGCTTATTTCACGGCGGAATTTGCGCAGCACCTAGTTCGCGGAATCGCGCCAGGTAAGACTCGCAGTGAATTAAATCGGCAGCGAGAGCAGGCCGCACGACAGCAACTTTCGCACCAGCGCCGGGAATGCTGCCACGGCCGTCGGTTGCAAGGATGATGTATCGCGCCGCGCCGGGCGGGTGCGGAAAAAGGTAAAAAACAGTGACGCGAGGGCCGCGCGTAGCGGCTGCCACCGCTGCCCGGTCGGAATATCGGAGACCGATACCATGAGCTACCAGCCAAACAATCCTTGGCATCCGACGACACCTTGCCCTTCCTGCCCGTGCCCGATGCCGTTCGGCGGTGGCCTTGGGAGCCCTGGCGGTGTGCCAACTGCAATCCTAACTGCAGCGGCATCGGCCGTCAGCGGCGGCACGGGCACCCAGCCCGCTCCCGGCGCCGCAGCAAGACCGCTCGGCAGTGGTGCCAGCAGGCCCACCCCAACCTTGGCGGCCGGGATGCCAGGCGTTTCGCTGGGGAATGGCCAACTCACCTTCACTATTGACCTTATGGCGCTTGCCGCCTTGGGCGAAGGTGCTTGGTCACTGGATCTGAATTACCTTTCCGGAGCCGGACTGGATTCAGTGTTGGGAATCGGATTTAATTTTACGCAAGGCCCGGTCCTTAGCGCCATTCCCGGCGGGGTACAGATCGTAAGCGGTGCCAACTCATTGGAGACCTTTGCTGCATTGGGCAGCGGCCAATACTCCTCGGCGGGCAATAACACCGCCTCCACGCTTGTCCGCAATAACATTGGCCTGATTACGGAAACTTTTACACTCACCAGCGGCGCCGGCACCGTCGCCACTTATTCTGGAATAAATTCGCTGATTGCCGTGCCGGGCAGATTAGTCGCCTCCGCCGACCGTTACGGCAATACCCAGACGTTCGCCTGGGCCATGGCCGGGGCTGCTGCACAATTGACCAGCGCCACCGACAGTTATGGCCGCACTGTCGCCTACAGCTATTTCGGCCCGGAATACCAATACAAACTTCAACAGGTCACCGATTACCTTGGTCGGCAGGCGAACTTCCAATACGATTTCGCGGGCCATCTGATCGCGGCGGTGCTGCCAGGCATCAACAAGGCCATATCCGGCAACACCTTCCCCGGCGGCACAGCATACGTGTTCCAATATGATGTCAACAATCCACGAACCCAGCGGCAGAACGATCTGATCGCGATCTGGTATCCCAATGAGGTTCAGCCCTATCTGAACGCCACGGCCGGCAGCACCGGATTCCGCACTGTGGACACCGCTTCGGTTTATGCCTCCGCAATCCCGCGATACCAGATCTCGTACGGCCAGGATCCCACCGACGCCGACATGTGGGGCCGGGTAAGCAGCGTCACCGCCGGAGGCGGACCCACCGGGGCAGGCGGAACAGGGAGCTATATTTACACCTCGGATCCTGCCGAGCTTCCCGCCAACATCACCAATCCCAACGATCCCATTGTGTTTCGAGCTGTCACCACAGATCGCAATGGCAACCAATGCACCTTTGACTTCAACGCCAGTTCCATGCCGGTACGCGTCGAACAACTGGCCACACGAAGCAAACTGACCGTCAACAACACCTCATTCCCAGCCCCAAGCTGGGTGACGTGGAACGTCTATGGCACCAACAACCTGGTTGCCGCGACCGTTTACCCCGAAGGAAACAGTGTCCAATACGCCTATGAAAACGGCACGGTGCCGAATCTGGGCACGCCAAATAATTTCTACGCCCCGCGCGTCGGCCTACTGTTGTCCGAAACCCACCTGCCGGGCAACAGCTACAATGTCCCCTCCTATCGTTCCGGCAGCGGCGGGCAGGCCATGCTCACGCGCCGGTACTTTTACGACCCGATATTCAATCAGCAATGCGCGATCATTGAAGAACGCGGCAACCCGATTGCCGTCAACGGCGGCGCAAATGTTTATTATATCCCGCAAAATGGAACCGCCGTGCCCACGGACGCCAACCGTTCCGCCTACGCCACCATCACCTATTTTGATTACCAGAAAAATCAGACTTCCACCATTATCGACGACGCGCAACTTCAAAGCCTGCTGGGCCTGACGGCGGCGCAAATTCAAACACTGATAACCTATGTCAACAACCAGATGACCAACACCACCGGCACGGGCGGTATTCCGGCGGGCTTTCAGACCAACCTCGGCGATATCAACGGTGACGGCACGGGTAATGGCACCGGCGGCGTGGGGCCGCAGGAAGCGGTGGCTGCGCCGATGGTCGGCAGTATCGTTAAAATCCAAAATCCATCCGCCACGGTCATTGGTGCAACCAGCACCACCACGCAGAGCCGCATTGAATTATTTACCCTCAACGCGCGCGGCCAGACCACCACGTATACCGACGGCGAAGGCAACGTCACCGTCTATGTGCGTTACCCGGAAAATGATCCCAACGGCGACGGCACGATCAACCCGAATATTTCCAGCCAACAATATGGCCAGCTGCGCGAAGTACATGTGGATGCGGATCCCAACGAGGTCATGAGCCTGGTGGGCGCTTCGGGCGACCTGCTTTCGTTCAACCAGTCCGCGTTGATAGCCCGCACCAACACGCCTGGCGTGTATCAGGATTTGATCACACGCTTCGAGGGCGACAGCCCCGCCTCCACCGGATGCGTCACCTGTGCCTATGACGCCCTGGGAAATCCTACGGCCGTAACCGATCCGCGCGGCTTCACCGCCATCGTTGAACGTAACGAAATGGGCGGGATATACCGCACCATCAGCCCCGCACCGTACAACTTCACGGTTGAAACATACTATGACGCCAACGGCAACGTCACCCGCGCCGATACGCAGGATATGCAGGTGCAGTACGATTCAAGCGATCCGACCAGCCCGGACTACGGCCAGTTCACACCCACCGGCAGCGGCTTTACCGCCCATGCGCCGATGATTGCCGGACCGGGCGGCACGGTGCGGCCAGGCTGGTTTACCAATTTGTACAGCTATAACATTCTGGATTGGAAAACCCAGGATGACATCGACGCCACAGGGTCCAATCCGGCCAATTTAATAACAGCCTACAGCTTTGATCCCAACGGTAATGTTATCCAAGTCACCAGACCCGAGGGCAATATTATTGAATACGATTACGACGAACGCAATATCCGCATCGCCCAGCGAATCGGCTATACCGCGACCAATCCATCCATCGCCGCAGTAACTATTTACATTTCTGATAACAGCGGCAACGCTCTGGCCGCCATCGGCCCGGCGGAACGGGGCACCGCCAATAACTCCCTCACCGCCACCATCTCTGATGCGTTCAGCGATGGAACCAGCCAGGTGCATACCGGCGACTGGATGCTGATGAACGCCATCGACGGCTTTAACCGTGTGACCCAGGCCACCGATTCTGTCGGCGGATACACGGCCAACACCTACGATCCCGACAGTCGGCCCATTGAAACTGACCGCTACGGCACGGTTGGCGGGTCCGCACCCACCGATCGCACCGGTTCGTCGAACCAACTGCTTTCCACACAGACCACGCGCTTTGATGAAGGCGGGCGAAAATACGAAGATCAAGTTAATGTACTGATTGCCAATACAGTTACACTACCATCAAGCCGAACCGTCACGCATACCGGCGGCGGGCTGGCCACCAATTCCACCGCCAACGATCATAATCAGACGGTCACATTGACTTCCGGCGGGCAAAGCTACGTGCTTACCCGCACGGTCTATGATCGCGCAAATAGAAGCGTGCAAAATATCGGCGACAATACCGCCGTGGGCACCACGGCATACGACGGTGCCAATCGGCCGATCCAGACCACTGACCCCCTGGGCAACACGGTTACCAATCAATATGACGGCAACTCGAATCCCACGCTGATCACCCGCACGGAATTATCCACCATTACCGCCCCGGCTACGGCAGCGGAAGTTTTTCAATCCGCAAGCTTCTATGATTGTATCAACCGGCCCATCGCCATGGCCATGCAGGGATCTGACGGCACATTCACTACCGATCTAACGCAAATATCCTACAACAACCAGGGTACGCAACCGGCCACCATGTTCACGCTGTCCGGCTATGACAGTCGTGGCAATAAGCCTGTGACAGTGGACGCCAAGGGCAATTCGGTACTGCAAATCTTTGACGGTGCCTCGCGTATGCTTGAATCGCAGCAGCTTATGCGGCAAAATGGTTTAGGTAATCAAGGCCCCGCCGCGAACGCTACCTTCCAGTCCGCCGGGCGTGGCCTGATTCGCACGCAGATGCTTTTTGACGGTAATTCGCGGATGTTCCAGATGATTGATGATCGCGGGGCAACCACGGACTACACCTTTGACACCCTGGACCGGCAGGTGAGTATGGAATTTTCCGACGGCTCGGCAAAATTCACCCAATACGATTTGGCCTCGGATGTTACCACCTACACCGATGAGAACGGCTCGGTATTCAACAGCACATGGGATTGCCTGGGCCGAAAGGCCCATGTCGCCATTACCCCGGCGACGGGTATCGGCGGCACCACCAGCCAGACGTTCCAGTACGATGGCTTGAACAGGCCCACACAGAATCAGGATATCAGCAGCGCCGGCACGGTGCAGGTGACAAGCTTCTATGATTCACTGGGCCGCAGTATCGAGGAAGCGCCTGTCACATTAGGTACAGGCAGTCGCTATGTGACGAATACCGCGTTTACCTCCATTCCCGGCACACAGTTTGAATATCCCAACAACCGCCTGGTCAACAGCAACTACGATGTGCTGTACCGCAGAAGGCAGATTATCGAACAAGCCACCAGCATCGTTATTGCAACTTGGCAGTTCTACGGTCCGGGCAGAATTGCCGAGGTCGCCTTGGCCAACGGCATTACTCAAACCATGCTCGACAACGCCAGAACCAATTCCGCCGTGCAAAGCCCAAATCCAGCCAATCCTGCCTGGGGTAATAACACCAGCGACAGACTGGGTTATGACGGCGCAGGGCGGAATATCACCAAACGCTATTTATCCAGCACCCTGAATGCGCAGAACGGTTACGCCAACACCGTGGCTATTGTGGGTAACACCACCGCGTACGACCGCGCCGGCAACAAGTTCTACGAACGTGCCTTGCACGCCGAATCCAGAAGCTTCCTGTATCAACCCGTGGATAACAGTGACAATATTGCGTCGCCGACACCGGGCTATGATTCCATCAACAGGCTCTTGCAATATCGGCGCGGCACGCTGAACAGCGCCGGAGGCTATCGGCTTGCCGGCGGCGGCGGTGTCACCACGGCGATCACTTTACCGAATACGGATCAGAGCAGGAACTACAAGCTGGACGGCTTGGGCAACTGGCGAGCCACGGGCTTTATGCCCGTGGGTGGCAGTCAGACAATCGACCAGCGCAACCACAACTACGTCAATGAAATCACCCAACAGACCGTCACAGGAAGCAGCCCGGTTGTATTCCAATATGATGGAACCAATGGATCCAGCAATGGCAATCTGACCAACGACGGCACC
>JAJZDN010000127.1 GCA_021805985.1 Planctomycetota bacterium
AGCGCCTTCGGGCGGCGAAGGGCCTGTGACAGATTCTGCAAGGCCCTCATGGCCCTGATCCGTGGCTTTCTAACGCTGCCGTTACCGGCACCATCCGCCAAATCCATACTCCAATCCAGCTCGCCATTGCATATACCCGCCGCGCCCACAAACCAAATTCCTCACGGCACGTTGTTCCCCGGCACGCCGCGAGTCATCGGTAATTGATTGCCGCCAGAGCACGAAGTTATCCACACATTGCGCAGATGAAGTTGAGTCCCGATCTGCCGATCCTATCGCCAGGCCTGCCCCGGCGAGCCGGGGGATTTCGGCATCCATGCCTCAACATTTGGCATTTGGCATTTGGAAAAGAATTTTTACTACAAAGAGCAGGTATTTACCCGAAGAATCCTTTGCGTTCTTTGCGCCTTTCGCGGTTCGTCGCCGCCACAATGAACTGCTTACGGAACAACGCGATCTTGTTCCGACCACGCAGCCGCGCGGTGGAAACCCGCAGCCGCTCGCGCACGGTCTAAAATGTAACACCCCCATACCGCCGGAGCGTACCTGGTATACCCAGCCGCCGGGATCATGGATCACTGGTCATTGAGGTTCCCTCGGCTTCCTCCTTGTGAACACAAAACGTTTTTCACCACAACGACACAAAGACACGAAGAGCATTTAATTACCTAACCACTTCTTTGCGGTTGGTAATTTCTTTCGGCCTCTTTGTGAATAAAAAGGTTTGTCGCCACGAAGGCACGATTACATTGGCTGGTCAGTAGATTCAGTACCTGTCCCGTGTGCCGTTGCTCGTTGCTCGTTGTTCGTTGTTTCCCGGCGCGCCGGGACTCGTTGACGCCCCCCGTATCCGCGCCGGGACGGTGTGCCAAAAGGGGCTTTCAGAGACTTAATGGCTCGGAATTCATTGCGGATGTATTGGCAGGAACCAAATTCCAAAATGGAGTCAGAGAATCAACCGCCTGGCTCAGGCAATCCACAACATTTGACGATATCTCTGAACTTTCTCCCCCACCTCCTGTACCCCTTTGTAAGAAAAACGCTCCTCTCTGATCCTTTTTATTTACGGTTATTTACAAGGAGGAAACGGAGGTATGTTGAGGTGGCAAAGAACGCAGGGTTTCGCCAGCTTCACGCACCGTTTTGACAGCTTGCAATTGCCAATGCAACCATGTTCGCATTCCAAAAAAGTGCCTCCCGAACGTGCTATGCAAATTGTGCCACCGCGCCTGCTTTCGCGACCCATTGCAAATCAGTTGAAGTTCTGGGGTCTGTGGTGGTTTGCGCTGCCGAGGTTTTATATCGTCCGGAATACACGCTGGCCGTGTGACCGAGGAGCGTTCGCGGCCAGTCTAATCAGCCCCCACGCCAAGGCCACAGTTTGTGGGGCCGGCCAAGCCCGGCATTAACTGCGGATGTATTGGCAGGAATCAAATTCGAAAATGGAGCCAAATAAATGAGCCGCCTGGTTCAGGCAATCCACAATGTTTGACAATCGCTCCAATTCATGCCGCTGATTAATAACATAGGAAGTTAATCGGAAAGATGCGTTCACCGCACCATATCCATCCGAAAATGTCAATACTAGATGCGTCCCCGTTTCAGTCTCCGATGTTGCTGGAATCCAGCGGAACCTGGCCGCAAAGGCTGGGTTCTCCATAAGTGCCGACAAAACCAGCCGGTACAAAATCCCGGGTTCTACTCTTTTAGCTTGCGCTGGCCCTCATAGCCTTTTATGCGGAAGAACCCTCCTCGATTTCTCGGGGAAGCCGCCACAGCCTTTCCGCAAAGCGTTCAGTAGCCTGACGGTCGCCGGTAAGCCCCATGTGTTGCGTTTCCAATGTCCAGAGGTAGTCAAAGATTTCATGTTGCGGACGACGCGTGATCAACAGTTTGTACACGCCAGAAACGTAGGAATCATACTCGTCCTGCGCTTCGGGAATCTCGCCAACGCCAATGGGATCCCACTCCTTGAGGAGGGCTTGCTTAATGATCTCATGATACCGTTTGGCTCTGTCCAAATTGGCAGACGTCATGGTGCACCTCGGATGATGGTCACGGCCCGGCCGGTCTGGGAATTGACAGTAACTCGCACGTTATTTACAGCATCATAGTAGCCGGTCGTCCCCGCCTTGGTCGCGAACTTCGACCCTGTCTGAATAGCATTTTGAACGACGGACGGCATGATGCCGCGGTTCTGCATTTGATCAAATGCATGCCCCGAATAAGCCTGCCCATTAACCTCGCCGGCAACGTTCCGAACCGGCTTGTATGGCGCATTTTTCAGTTCAAACCCTTCGCTGCCCCGGAAGCCGGTAGCCGGGATTTCATTCTCTGCGGCAACGGGTTATATACGAACGGGCACCTGAGCCTCCTTTGCCAATTCAACAATTCGCTCTGCAATCACGGTTCCACCATCCGACACGTTCAACAGCACATGGAATGGAATCGCTCGTCGATTGAACCGATCGTTATTTACAACCGGTTTCGACCACCAATCCCCAACCTCGTGAAGTGTTTTTAGTAAGGCGATCATTTGGTCGGGCGATTCTTCTGCTAATAGCTCCTCCGATCGTTCCACAACAAGTACGTAGGCGTCTGCGGGCATCCATTCGTCCAAGTAATCCAAACAGTCCTTGAGTGCAGTCCAGTTTTCTCCGAAACCATCGAAGAACTGAAGTGCGGCAGCAAACTCATCCATCAATCCTTGGATGATGCGCATCTTATTGCCGCGCAGGCGCCTCGTACAGACATTGCACCCAGGCTTCGAGTAAAAATGGGCGGTGATCCATTTCACGCGTTCTACCTCTCCCGGCCCGATTGTGATCCAGGGAGGCTCGCTGAGAAACAGATAATCCAATTTCGTTTTCATCTGACCCTCTGAAATGTTTGGTAATGGTCGCCCGTGTAGTACACGCTGCCGTCACTTCCCGTGACAATACGTTGTGCATCCAATGCACCACCGGGCGGACGTGGATTTACAGTATGCTCGGTATATGTAATTGGATTCCCAGCAGCATCCGTTTGCGGCAGAAAGGCTGATCCGCCGCGCCCCTTCGTTTGCAAACGCTTGGGGACGCCTGACGTTAGGGCGAGCCGCTCCCTGATCTATCTCATCGAGAGCCCGTTGAGCATCGGCAGGGATCGCCCCTGCATTCTTTGCAGCCTTCGGATACGCCTTTCGCGCCGGACCTTTAGTTTCGGGCTTGGGTTCGGGAGGCTTATCATCCCTCAGGGCATTTAGCCCGTCGCCAACCGCTCTTGCCCCGCCCTCCTCCGCCCCAGCAGCGGGCACGGCCACGCTGAGAGCATGTTGAACCCCCGGGTTGTTGAGGTACGGATTGAGCCAATTCGAGAACCTATTGAGTTCATTCCAAAGATATCCTGCGGCTTGGGCGATAGGGTCTGGACCGTTGCCCTGCCCCGGCGGATGCCCCCATGGCCCGCTCATGGAGGCGAGTTCAAGCCCCCACGGATCAACATGCCCCACCGGATTGCTCATCACAAACCGATACGTGTTGGCACCGTTGATAAATTGGAGAGGGTCCTGTGAGGTGAATCTGCCGATGGACGGTGAATAGTTTCTGTTGCGGGCGTAGTGTCGCGAGGAGTCAGAATCTGGAAGATAGGAGTCAGAACAATAAGGAACGCTGCGCGGATTGCTCTGGTTCTTGGGCGGGAAGGTCATGGCACCTTCGGCCGCGCCGCAGCCAGACCGCGCCTGCGGCTCTTCGGCAATTCCGCTTAACTCTTCGTTCAACGCCACCATTACAATTTCCTGCTGGCTGTCAACCCGATTGATTATAACCGCCCAACCGCGCGATGCCAGTATGGAGGGCAAGGGAAATTTTCCTCGCAGGACATAGGTTTTTGGATAACCTAAACATGCGGGGAGCCTTCACTGCATTTCAGTCAACTATCCGCGTCCCCGTTTTGCTTTCCGCGCGTTCATTGGGACCTGTCCCGATATCCGCTGCGAAAGATATGTTATCGGGATAAACCATACTGGTAATCCTTGAACCGTTGGCCGGGCTTGAATAAGTATACTCCACCACCGGCGTGGTGGAAATATCTACCGCCCCGGTGACAGCCTGATACTGGAACGCCAACTGGCCCAGCATTGAGCCGTGGCGCGCGGCGGCCCAAAACACCTCCTCAACCCCGCGAAATCCCGTCCCACCCGTACGGCGGGTGTGCGCCGCAGCGCCGGGATAGATATTTTCCACCTGATTGACGATCTGTGTGCCCGCGGTGTCGGCGTAACTGGTGTAAAGATACGCCAGGCCCTGAGCGTTGTAATGGGTTTCCGTGCTGGTGCCATCGCCAATCGGATTGAACACATTGTCTGTATTGGAACCCGGAACCCCACCGTTCGCAGGGCGGCGTGATTTTGCCCCCCACTGCCAGCATCAGCAAGGCCCTCTGCCTGGGGGCGCAATCACGCTATTCGCCGGCGGCGTTAAAATCGTCACGCGCGAACCTGGACGTCCAATTACCACTGTTTATCCGCACTTTTCCGATTCATTCTCGTGCTTGCCGTCCATCGAAATTTCCACTATCATCAAAATAAGTTCCCTCACAATCCGCCGGGCCACTACACTGTTTCACCACTTGGTAAGTGCGGGCACGCCGCAACTACCGGAGCGCAGAGCCGGGCGCATCGAGGTCATCCTCCCTCTTATTTGGATACCACCTTTTTCGTGCTGGCATACCAAAAAACAGGGTGCCGTGTATCCCCATCGCGCCACACTTGTCGAGGCGCCGCTTTGTCGCCCTCCCGACGAGCTCACCGGCACGCCTCGTGCCAAGCCGGGCGACGATATCCTCCACAAATTCCACGTCTTGGCCCGGGTTACAGAAAATTTCAGCGAAATCCTCCTCCGTAGCTGCGTAGATTGAGAAGCTACAGTTCGCCGCAGAGTCGATGACCTGTATATTCTTCAACGGATACTCCCACCGGGGTAGACGTTCACGTGTCCACCGCCGGGCAGTTGCACATCCCAGTGAGGCCCACCATGGGCCAACGGTCCGTCCCCCGTGGGAACCCAGACATTGCCGTTCCGATCCAGGTAACTTCAATGCGGCCGGTAAAGCCCCAGCAATAAAACCTCCGAAGAATGCCGGAAACCAGCCACGCATCGCCTTTCGATTCCGCTGACCCTACCTAATTTATTATACCATTTGTTTCGTTTGTGTGATGCCACGAGAAGAATATACGGGCTATCCGCCACAATCCTTTTCGCTCATTATTCATTGAGCGCCGCGTTTCATTATTCATTGCAACCGTTCCGCCGTTGCCACCATCTTCCGTTACTCATTATCCATGGAGCACGGCGTTGATCACTGTAATCCCATCCAGTCTTGCGCGATGTGGTCGGGACAGCCGCGCTCAATTTTCGAGCTAATCCTGCAGCAAGGGAGTCTACTCCGCTGGCTGGCAGACGCCAGACAAAATATCGGTTAAAAGCATCAACATCGAGACATAGTCTCGCACGCCCATTCCAGTCGCGGCCAACTGGGACGCACCAAAATCCCGGAGGGCCTGGTCTCGCGTGAATCCGAGAGTATCCGTCGCGGTCCCCATTGTAGAATCTGAAGTTGTCGAAACTGAGTCGGCGATGGCCCCCTGAAGTATACCAGCTCCACTTGCCGGTATCGGCAATGTATTTATGCATACTTCTTCGGTATACACAGTGCACATAATGTCGATTTTTTAATATCACAAGTAATGACGGATGTGACCCCGTCGTATCGATGTACAGGCCTGTCACTGGAGAGGGGCGTTGGCGTTGGCAGCCTGTTCCGCACATAGTTAGCATCCCGATGCCCGTAAACAGCACAGCATTGGTAAATCCCCGACTTCGCATAAGCCTATCTTTCCTTCGAGTACGGGACGGCCCAAGTGAATGTTTCAACCATGTTGCCGCCTGGGCCGAAAGTAGACCTGCTCCAGCTAGGCGCCAGGTGATATGCAGCTGATGTCATACTGGTCTTGTTCCAGATCGTCATCGTCAGGAGGCCGTTCCCAGTGGGCACGATATTGACCCTGTAGGACCCAACAAACTGCTCGGTTGCGTTAGCCGTGAAAATGTCGTTAAGGCAAAATTTGTAATCATAATGCCTCACTTTCAACAAATCTGCATATTTCCTCCCAGCATTTTTCCTGAAAAAATACGCAAGCGCAGCCACAACTCCAGGCGATTTTTCCATCTGCTGTGTCGGCACGCTATTGGGACCGAAATGCAAAGCGGCTGGCCCAGTTCCCGTCATCCAGCGACCAAGCATGGAAAAATCGTTATCCCAAGCTGCCGTGTTCGGCGACGGAGTGGGCCAATTGAACGACGCCCCGGTCACCGGATCCACCACGGCCGTCGCTTCCCCCCACGGATCAACATGCCCCACCGGATTGCTCATCACAAATTGATACGTGTTGGCACCGTTGATAAATTGGAGAGGGTCTTGCGTGATGAATCTGCCTGGCGACGGGCTGTAATTCCGATTGCGGGCGTAGTGTCGCGAGAAGTCAGAACCTGGAAAATAGGAGTCAGAACAATACGGAACGCTGCGCGGATTGCTCTGGTTCTTGGGCGGGAAGGTCATGGCACCTTCGGCCGCTCCGCAGCCAGACCGCGCCGTCGGCTCTTCGGCAATTTCGTCCAACCCTTCGTTCAACGCCACCATTGTAATTTCCTGCTGGCTGTCAACGCGATTGATTATAACCGCCCAACCGCGCGATGCCAGTATGGAGTCCAAAGAGAAACTACCCTCGCCGGACATAGGCTTTTGGATAACCGAAACATGCGGGTGTCCTTCACTGCACTTCAGCTAACTACATGCGTCCCCGTTTTGCTTCCCGAAGTTTATCGCACCTACAATTGGCGGAGCCATTACATTATTCAGATGGAGTGAGGCACTATTTGCTCCAGCATCCATCTTGCAGATCAAAGTGGTAGCGGGCACCGTGCCATATGAGCGCGGGTAAGCGGCCAGCGCTGATGATTTTGCGTAAATCCTTTGCAGCAACCCACCGATTATTTATTCGATAATATTGCAGCGACGTAGCTCCGTCAAATTTTACACAGAATCTCCCGGTCATTCCATAATCTATCCATGCATTGGTGTTGCGAACCGCCATTGGTCCGCCAGAGACCATTATCGCAGGAATACCAGACAAGCACTTAGGGCGGAAAGACAGATACCAATTGCGGGCAAATTTTTGCGCGTGTGTTGGCCATATCTCGACGGAGAATTCCGTTCCTCTGCGAATCGTTCCGCGCTTTCTCGATGCGTGTGATAGGCCTAGCAGAATCTTATATCCGCCCAATGAGATTGTGTGGTCGAGAGTTGTGTGATCCAGCGGATCAACATGCCAGAACACTCCGGCTTGGTATTTGGCATCAGCGTACCATCCTCCCGCCACCCCACCGGCTCCAATCAATAACGCGAGGAACGCATAGATCAGCAGGGGTTTTAACTGTACCGTCTTCATAATCCAGTCCATCGCAATCATCACTTGTGGGAGGCATAGTGAGAGTTTATCCAATTCTGTACAGCCTGATGTTCTTGCGGTGTCATATTCCCTGTATCACCGCCTGCCCAGAGGGAGAGCCCGTTGTATAGCGGATCGTTTAGCGGATTACCGTAGTAACGGGCATTCGGGTTATTCAGGTCATGGTATAATTGATGGTGTGCATCCCGGGCTATGTCTGATTTGGAAATGCCATAGAGCGTTCCTAGGGCCTCACAGAACTCACCGCCCGGAGGAACGTGTTTGGCTGT
>JAJZDN010000128.1 GCA_021805985.1 Planctomycetota bacterium
AAATAGAGCAGGAGTTTTGAGAGAGTAGATAGTAGAGCAAAAATCGGCCGAGACAAAAGCGTGGCTGTCGCCGAAACACAGTGCTCCTCCTGCGGTCTACTCTCCACTCTCTACTTTCATGGTGAGATGACCCATGGCCTTCACCTTTGAAAAGAGCATCGTTTGCCAAAGGCCAAAATAGAGCAGGAGTTTTGAGAGAGTAGATAGTAGAGCAAAAATCGGCCGAGACAAAAGCGTGGCTGTCGCCGAAACACAGTGCTCCTCCTGCGGTCTACTCTCCACTCTCTACTTTCATGGTGAGATAACCCATGGCCTTCACCTTTGAAAAGCTCATCGTTTATCAAAAGGCAATTTCCTTCGCCGATAGCGTCTGCGCCATCACCGAAAATTTCCCACGTGGTTACGGTTTCCTTTCAGACCAACTCAATCGAGCATCTGTTTCCATCGCCGCCAACATTGCCGAAGGCAATGGACGATTCACTATTCCGGACCGAAGAAACTTTTTCATGATCGCCCGAGGATCCGCGCAGGAATGTGTGGCATTACTGGAAATAGGTCTTCGTCGAAAGCTCATTGTGTTGAATATTCATTGTCAGCTACGCAGCGATCTGGAAGAAATATCCAAGATGCTCTCCGGCCTGATCAACGGCTTGGAAGACCGCACGGCCTGACTTTTCGCCGATTAAGAACGCATGCCCTCTTCTAAATACGTTGCCGGTACGCAGCTCGGCGTGCTGGCCAATCCGCTGCTGAATGGGTACGGTATCTATAGGATATCCCCAATCAGCACAATGTCGTAAAAACGATAATGATTTCAATAGGCTGCAACAATTGTTCGTATAGCGAATGCTCAAGGACTTTGGGCAGTCTCATCCTTGAATAAGATCCTTGTGATTGTATTGCACTTGGCAATCAAGATGATGCTAAACACAATCTGAAGAACATTAGGTATGAAGCCGCCAAGTAGGGAAATCAAGGTCAGTGTAGTGGGCGACGTTGTCCCCATCCAGATAGACGTGGGGAGATACACGAGAAAATCACAGATACCGTTCAGAAAAAAGTAGAGGCCGAGAATCTTTATTAAGACGTTGGCTAGTTGCTTCGTTTCCATCATAATTCTCCTACGTCGCTTACGCTTCTCACGTTGCCGTAACCATCGTGGGCATTCCCGTCCAACATGCGGAATGAATCGTTCCAAAATTGTTCGCATGGCGAATGTTCAAACAGTACTTTAAGAATCATTTAAAATCAAATGTTTTTCACAGTCCATTGGTATCGCCATCTGTTTGGATTGCTGCCAATCCACTGCTGAATTGGCATAAGACTCAAGGGCACAATATCATCAAACGTGGGGAGTTAACTCTCATCCGCCGAACCCCTTTTCTCTCTTTCCCAAACTTCGCCAACGCGATATACCCATTTTTATGTGAGTTAGGTGACAGTAGTTGGGTGAGAGTTGATGACGGGGGGTCTGTCATGATCTGCGCCAAGAATACTACGACTTCCGATTTGTCCTGCGTATCTAGCCGAGCAGAGCGAATTGCACCCTGGCTATGCGGCCTGGTTCTACTCACGTATGTCGCAATGGGGTTGGCGAATGGGGCATCCTTGAACCAGGGGAAATTGCGCAACTTCAACAAGCGGCGGCCAAGGGTAACGCGAAGGCGATGAACGGCATTGGCGATCTATACGCCAATGGCCAGGGCGTGCGGCAGGATTATCGCCAGGCAATGACTTGGTATCGCAAGGCAGCGGCCAAAGGCAGTGCGTCTGCCATGGCCAATGTCGGAACCCTTTACTTTTATGGTCGCGGAGTAAGACAGGAATACGGCAACGCATTGGTTTGGCTTCGCAGGGCGGCGGCGGCGGGAAACGCGGGCGGCATGGATTTAATTGGAATTCTTTACTACTGCGGTCGAGGCGTCCCAAAGAACTACACCAAGGCAATGACGTGGTGGCGAAAGGCGGCAGCGCTGGGCGATGTAGACGCCATGCATTACATCGGCTCGCTTTACGCACTGGGCGATGGTGTGTCGCGGAGCGATCCTAAGGCGATGACGTGGTTCCGCAGAGCGGCGATTGCTGGCTACCGAAGTCCGGCAATACGGTAAGCAATCAGGAGTGGGTTGATCATCCCTCGGGACCTCCATTCCCATCACCCCGGCGCTGTTTGATACGTGTCAGGGTAATCAGAATTACTTTTCTCCGCCGCCAATTCCGCAATTATTCCAACCCCATCAGTATCCGCGTCATCCGCGTAATCCGCGGTTCCATCCCGTTACGCCCTCAAAACAACCGCAGATTCCGCTGATCACGCGGATAAGTGCCAGGGTGTCCGTTTTTTTTCGGCGACAACCACTCTTTTGCGCCAGCCGAATTTGCTCTACTTTCTACTCTCTCAAAACTCCTGCTCTAATCGGGCCTATTTCTTCGGATTTTTCAATACATTGACATACGTCATGCGTAAATCGGTAAGTGCCGTCAGCAACGTTCGCTGCTCATCTGACGTTAAATTTCCTTTAGTCTTATCTTCCAGCACCGCCAGCGAATCAATAAAAAATCGCGCCAGTCCGATGTCCGTTTTTCTCTGGCCGCCGGGTTGAGGAATCGCCCCCATCGCCATGAGCGCCTGCCCGGCAAACTGCTCGACAATCATCTCAAAACTGGGGGTAATAGCAGGTGTGGAATCACTTTGCGCCGCAGCCTGAGCTGCGGCAGGTTGCGTGGCATCTCCGACTTTGGCCGCGAGCTTTTCCTTTTCCGCCTGGGCCTGATTTTTCCAGTCCGCATCCACATGCAGTTCCGGATTAGGGTCGTTATTTTCCAGCTTGTCCATGGGCGTATCCTCACATTTCTAACGCATTGTGCTGCGTTGGAACATAAACTTCAACTGATTTCAGAAAACACCTTCGGCGGATGCTCCAGCGTCTGCACCACCGGGCACGTGGCGACAGCCGCCTTTACCCGCTCATGAAGTTCCGGCGGCAACTGACTAAGCACATTTTTCAGATCCACGTGCATATCACCCAACCGCGAAGGGTTAATAAGATATTGCTTGTCCACCGTAGCTTCTACGCCACTTAGCGGATGACCATGCTTATTGGCGCTGATCAACGCCAGCATCATCTCACAAGCTGCGGCAGCAATCGGAATCAAATCCGTCGGGCTGGGGCCTGTTTCGCCCCCACCGCTTTTGGCCGGTAAATCCAGGTGCAGTTTCCATGGACCGCCATCAATGTCAATCGCAAACGGCCCGGTCTGTTTGAGTGTAAAGCTGGTCATGAGCTTCTCCTGTTTCCAAGCGGCCAAAACACGTTAGGGCAGGATCAGGTAGCGTAGCTATGTAAACCGATGTAGAAAAAGTTGACCCCGATCCAGTTAAACATCATGACCGCAAAGCCAACCACCGATAACCACGCCGTCCAATCGGGGCGATATTTGGGCGTGACAAAACGCAGATGTACAATGATTAAATACACCAGCCAGGTGACCAGGGCGAAGGTTTCCTTGGGGTCCCATTCCCATGGCCGCCCCCAGCTGAAATCCGCCCAGACGGCTCCAAAAATAATTCCCGAACCCAGGAACCAGAAGCCCATCTGCAAGATGACGATATTAGCGGCATCAAGCTGCAGCAGGAATTTATTGCGCCGCACCGCCAAATCCGCAGCAGCGGCCGGCGTGGAAGCGTGCGCCGCGCGAGGTTGTGAAAAATCCCCCATGCGGCCAGCCACCAGAGATGAACCAATACCGCTGGCCATAGCGATCGCGCCGCCACCGGTTCCGGGGCCATTGCCGGGATTCATGCGGTAGTACAACTTCACCAGTAAATACAGCACACCCAGGCAGAAACTCGCCGCAATTAACGCGTAACTGCTGATAACCGTGTTCACGTGAATATAAAGCCAATAGGTATTCAGAACGCCATCCACGCGGCCGATGTTGGCACCGATATTAGCCCCCAGCACAAACGGCACAACGAAGCACGCGGTCATTGCCAAGAAGCCGACAAAGCTCATGGCCAATCCAAACAGATTGTTCTTCTTCCAATATTCTAAAATCAAGCCGATGACGCAGCCTACAAATGCTGATCCCAGAACACTTTCAAATTCATTTTGAATCGGAATGCGTCCCGCCAGCCACCAGCGCACACCCATAAATAACGCATGAACCAGCACGGCGGCGGTAAAGAATATCAGCGCCGGTTTGCGTACCGCCGGCACGGCTCCAACCGCGGCAATCACAAAGAGCGTCAGCGAGATAAAGTAAAGAAACACCCCTACGATGGTGCCATCAAAAAGGCGGTCATACCACAACTCCACCAGCCGCTTGAGATGCGACGGATACACCGCCGGGTTAACCGTCGGCAGAACTTTGGCCAGCGTTTTAATTCCTTCATTGGCTTCCGCGGCGCTGTTATTCTGCCACCCCTGCCCCACTGAAATAAGGCCTAAAACAATACTTAACGATTGCTGCCGGGCGTAACCGGGAACAGCTTTAACGTTGGCATTCATCTTCAACATTTTCCGCACGACCGCCCCAGTGTTCGGCAGCAAAGCCAACGGAACCAGCCAATCCTGGGATTTCGCCCCCGCCGCCGGCGGCACAAATTTCATTTCCGCAGAAAGGTTTTGAAATGTTTCCAGCGCCCGGCTGACTTCAGCCACACCGGAACTCAGGGCGGCGGTGGAGCTGATTTTTACCAGCAGATGATGCACATCCGCACGGGCCATGAAATCAGGGCTGACAGTGCCCTGTTGCAGGATACGCTTAGCCTGGGCTTTGGAGACCAACCGTCCCAGTTGTTCACGAATGGGAACCGTTTCCACAAATATGCAATTCCGCGCATCCCATGCCTGCGGCCGAAAGGCCATATCCAGAACGGTATACAGCGGATCCTGCCCATGAATGCTGTCAAAACCGCAGATAGTGTGCACGGTTTCCGCAGCCCAACTGGCAATGGTCTTCACCTGATCATTGTTCTGCACCGCGAGGATACGCAGCGGTGCCAAGTCGATCTGCTTTTTGAACGCCGTGCGGTTTTGATGCTGAATTTCCGCGGTACGACGCATGAGCTTCATACTGGGGATGGGATTGACCCGCGGTGAACCGGGGCCGATCTCGGGGTGACCCACTGGCATATCCGCAGCGGAACCTTGCTCGATAGGCATCCCTGCGCGTGCATTCATGATGGCCAGCGTCGGAACAGCCACGGCCATCAGCAAAGCCAACAGGTAGACAATGGATTTTAGTTTCATGAGAACACCCCTTACAAATTCCGGCTATGGTGCCGCCACCATTGCGCCGGATGATGATTCATGAGAGCGCTTTTGCGCGGCGGCAAACCGGGCCAACTGCTGCTTTTTTATATTAAGCAAAACGGGCTTAACATAAAAGGCATAACCAATTCCAAAAATAATCATGATCACGCCGACAATCATCGGATATAAGCCGTTGGTGTTGCCCACCCCCAGGACCGTAAATGGCGTGCCACTAGCCTGCTTTCCGAAGCGGGCTTGGAAAAAATGCTGCCCATCCAGCGTTTCCGGATGATTCAAATGAATCACAGCCAGTTTTGACTGATGGGTTTTCAAATTAGTAAAGCGAACTTTGCTGATGAAATCACGCGGAAAGCTGTTGCCGCCGGGATAAAATAATTCCTTGCATGAAAGCAGCGTCAGCGCGGCGGGAAGCTTCCATTCCAGTGTGGAAAATACAAAACTGACCTTGCCGGCACCGGGCACCTCCACGGATGTCGGGGCCAGATCACCATGCAGACCGAATTGCTGGAATGGTATAAATATCTGATTATCCGTCCATTTTCCCCGTGATACCGCAAGCTGTAAAACGCAGTGCCCCATGGTCTGTTCCAGTTGTGGCCGCCTCTGGGCAGCAGGAATCAACGCGGGACGATAGACCACATTGGCGAGCTCCTGCACAGAAATATTGAAGGGAATTCCCGCTACCGCTGTCGCCACAGGATGTCCAATGGCAATGGGATATTGGGTGACCGTCCCACCAGCAGCGCGCTGGATCACGGCGAGCTTTCCTGATTTGTGCTCCACAATCCAGAACTGATACCGTCGAGCATCTTCGTAGCGAATATGAATCTGATGATCTATCTTACTGGGAATCAGTTTCCGTTGGCCATGATCAAAAACAAAATCCACGGTTTTTGTCGGATACCGAAAAAGCGCTACGCGCTGAAAATGAAACGGCTTCTTGCCCGGACGGGCGCGATACACATCCACCATATACGCCTGGCTCTCGGCCCCCTGATAACCTTTTGATAGCAGGGGCATTTTAATTTCCCGCCGTGGGACAAGTGTGTAAGGCGTCCCGGGAAGCGGAATTTTTTCGTTGGGTTTAATGATCAGTACCTTGCGGAAATGCTCCGAGGGAATACTGACAATCAAAGCGTTATTGCCCTTAAAGCCCGTCGTGATATCACGCAGTCGCCGGGCGCTGGGATGATACAAATATTCAATACCACATGGCAGCCCGGAATCCGCCACGCGCAGCCGCGGCGTTTTGGCCAGCAACCATTGGCCGCCGCTGGCCATGCCCGTGGCACTTAAATTAAATTCCAGTGCAGGCTTTCGTGCATGTTGTCCGGGTTGACGCTGCACGGCCAAAGCTTCCAGGTGCGTATAGGGATAATATCCCACTACGCGCACGTTAAGACCCTTTAACTGCGGTGAAAGCTGTGCCACCATTTTTGCGGGGACGGTTACGTTCATGGGATGATGGTTTTTGGTCGAACGTTCTCGGAATAACGGCAGAGATGGCAGCGGTAACATGGCAGATTTTCCGTTCGCTCCGGCCGCCTGCATAAATAGTGCCCGTTCCGAATTATCATAATAATGATGCACAGTCTGGTGCAGGAAAATCCGGACCATCCCCTCTTTCTTCAAACCAAAATAGAAAAACAGTCCGACCAGAAGCGTGATAATACCCGTGTGCACGGTCCATACGCCGAGTTTATAAAGCGTTAACGGAATTTTCCGAAGCGTTACGGTAATCAGGGTTGTCGCCAGAAGAGCCATGAGCAGCACCATGGGCGGGGCATTAAAAAAGCCCATGGTTGATACATCAAAATAGCTGCGCACACTGGGCAGTCCCGAACCGACGGCAATATAAGCTGTTGTTAAAAAAAGCCACACCAGCCCCAGCTTTACGGAACTGAAAAATTGTACCAGCCGCCCGACAGGCCCGTTATAGGCTGCCAGCCTATCAAGAAACCGTCCAACGGCCGCCGGGCCGCGACCGATGCGCAAGATGACCCGTTCAATAAGCCACAGTGGCGGCGCAGCTTTCGATACAGTGCCGGGAGGCATGGCGTCAGGAGTTGGTGCATCAAGCGTTTGGGGCATCTTGTTCCTTTACCGCGGGTCTGGACGGTATCCTATCGCGCAAAACCCGAAAGGGTGGATTGTAGCGAAATGCCGTCCGCAAGTCTTGTGAAATTAATCACAAATTGAAAAATAAGATTTTCACCTATAGCCTGTAGGAGTTATTTTCACTTTTCTATATTACTCCGTTAATCGGTGGATAAACCAGTACACAGCCAGAAATAGCCCATCCAGTGCGGTAGCCTGGAACTAAAAAGGCGTTCCAAAACCTGCATACGTGATTATCTCGTCCGAAGTTTGGTGACGACGTGCGGTGCTTATTAAAACGGATGTTCCAAACCACTTTTGACGTAACTCATTTATATACAATGACTTACATGAGTTTTTCGCGTTTGCGTGTA
>JAJZDN010000129.1 GCA_021805985.1 Planctomycetota bacterium
GAAACTTCCAGCGACTCAATGGAGCCGAACAGATTAAGGATATTATCGTCGGGATTATTTACGAAGACGGGATCAAGAAATCAGCCGCCTGAAAATCTCCCGTCCACAACATTTGACAGTAACTCCGGGGTCGTCGGCGGCAGCATGTCCCTTAATGTGCATGTGGCTGCTGGTGCTCAATGGGCAGATGACGCCCAAAAGTTTCATTTGTCCATCGGATCCCTACGCGACTGGGCCATCCCTTCAGTATGGCAGCAGTTCCACGGGTGGTGGGGGAACGGCTTATCTGAACTTCGGTTACCTGTACACGTCCCAGCAGCACCAGAGTTACACCGGACAGGGAGAGAGTTACTCAATCGCCTTCCCCTGGAATGCCTCTGGACAGCCGGGAGCATGGTGGAGTTCCAAGGACGGAAGTGATGTTGCATTAGCCTCGGATTTAGCGCCGATGACTGCGGGGGCAACAGGGAATATTGAGCGCATCGATAATACCCTCCCGTCGGGAAATACATACGGAACCTATATCTTTAACTCCGGTAATCACAGCGGCGACGGGCAAAATGTGGGCTTTGGAGACGGGCACGTTGTATGGGAGACCAATCCCTACGTCGGCCAGAACAACGACAACATTTTCTGTTATGACAAGACTCTCTCGGAGGTTGGCAAAAATGGCCTGGGGTTTCAGGCGACTAATCTCGAGGGATACGGCGGCCCGGGTCTTGCAACGCCGGAAGTTGCCGGAGTTACACCCAGCTCCCCGCCCTATGATATATGCATGGTTCCCCAGTTCGACCTTGCGAAGCCAGAGTGGTGAATCCTGACGCGACGGCCGCAGAACGGCGTTGGCTTTATGGGCCTTACATAAGCATTGAACTTTAAGCCGGTTCTGCGGGTCGCGTTGCTATATTTTAGAGGCCAGAGCCGCGTGAATTTTCTGTCCAGGAGAATTTCAATGAAATCACATCTAAGCCAATCCGGAATTGGGGCGAAGGTGGCCGCAATCTTCCTGCTGCTACTGGGTGTCGCAATGGGTACCAGTGCGTCTCTGCGAGCGAACACAATGCTTGTGGTCTCCCCTGATAAGTCCCATGGACAGTTCACGACGCTTACGGCCGCGATCAAGGCGATTCCATCGCACAGCAAAATACCGGTGACAATCTTGATTCGTCCCGGGATTTATCATGAGCATATCGTGTTCCCCGAAAATGAGCCGCCGATTACATTGCTGGGCGAAGATCCTAACAATACGATTCTCGTCGATTCGCTAATTGCGTATGACAAAGGCCCCAATGGTAAACCTATCGGCACGTTCAGCACGCAAAGTACGTGGGTGCAGGACAATCATTTCTCCGCCGCCAATATCACCTTTGCCAATGATGCCGGTATCAGCGGCAATGGCTACAACGGGCAGGCTCTGGCGATCCGCGTAGATGGGGACCGGTGTGTGTTTTACAACTGCCATTTTATTGGCTGGCAGGATACAATTCTGCTGAATCAGAATCGGCAATATTTTGACAAATGTCATATTGACGGCGCGGTTGATTTTATTTTTGGCAACGCCACCGCCTTTTTTCATAACTGCAAAATCGACTGCCTGGGCTATGGCTGCATTACCGCACCGCGGACGCCCAAATCCAGTCCTTACGGCTTTGTCTTTTCGCACTGTAAGGTTATCGCCTATACCAAACCAGGCGATACGTGGCTGGGCCGGCCGTGGGGTCCTTATGCCGCATCGACATTTATTGATTGCTACATGCCAAAATCATTGAATCCTGCCGGCTGGATGCATTGGATGGATAAGAAAAGCCCCGAAACGGCGCGCTTCGGTGAATACGGTGATCGCGGGCCGGGGGCTGGAAAACGACCCGCCTGGATTACAGAACTCACCAAAGCACAGGCACGCAAGATTACGGTTTCGCATGTGCTGGGGGGAACGGATCATTGGAAACCTGAAGCGCAAGTGAAAGCGTTGCGGATTCGATTACGCTCAATAAGTAGTAAATAATGAGTAATGAATAAACCGTGCCGCGTGGGGACGGTGCGATTAAGTTCAGCCTACGCATTAACTGCGGGGCGTGTATCAGAATTTATGATAGATCGCCTCAGTTAAATTGGAGAAATCCATTGCTTAATTCCGCCAGGAAAATAGGCTCCGCAATCAATACCCTCGCGGCGATCGCGCTGGTGACAGTGTCTGGTGCCGTCG
Source organism: Planctomycetota bacterium (assembly GCA_021805985.1). Lineage (GTDB taxonomy): Bacteria > Planctomycetota > Phycisphaerae > WQYP01 > WQYP01 > JAMDCX01. The sequence continues at coordinate 2,207 of JAJZDN010000129.1, forward strand.
GTGCTGCTGTGCCCCATAAGGTTCTGGTGGTGGCACCGAACATTCGCGGCGATATTGGTACGATTCAGCAAGCGATTGATTCGATTAAGGTGAACAGCAAAACCCCGGTTACGATTCTCGTGCATCCCGGTATTTACCATGAACGAATGAATATCCCGGGAAATTTGCCGCCCATTTCGCTGATAGGCGAAGATCCCGCCAACACAATTATTGCCTATTCCCTTATTGCCTATCACAAAGGATCGGATGGAAAACCCATTGGCATGTGGAACACCGCCACCGCGCGAATCAGAGAAAATAACTTTTCCGCTATGAACATTACCTTTGTCAATGACGGGGGCCAGGGCGGCAAAGGCTATACGCGCATGAACGGGCAGGCGTTGGCAGTGCGGCTGGACGGCACGCATGATGTGTTTGATAACTGCCATTTCACCAGTTGGCAGGATACGCTGTTGGTCAACGCGGGGCGCGACTATTTTGAAAACTGCACCATTACCGGTTCCACAGATTATATTTTTGGTGCCGGAAGTGCCTATTTTAATCGGTGTCTGATTCACTCTCTGGGCCACGGTTATGTTACCGCGGCCAAAACCCCTAAAGCCCAACGTTTCGGATTTGTCTTTAACCGCTGTCGAATCATCACCAGCACCGCACCGGATCGGGTATTTCTGGGGCGGCCCTGGGGATTGTATGCCGATGTGATCTTCAAACATTCCTGGATGGGCAATGGCATTAACCCGCGCGGCTGGATTGTCTGGGACGGCAATAAACAGGACCCCCACACGACACGCTTTGCCGAGTTTGATAATTCCGGGCCCGGTTCCGCGCCTCAGGCTCGCATTTCCTGGTTGCGGCCGCTTTCCGCCGCTGCCGCTAATCGGCTTACACCGCGCTATGTGTTAGCTGGGAAAAGTTCCTGGAATCCGCAACCTGTGGTGCAGTTGCACCTGATTCCGGATTACCTCACGGATTTTCCGCCCCGCTTCCCCAAGCGTCGCTTTAATATTACAGCCTTCGGAGCCGTGGGAAACGGCCGTACTCTCAACACGGCGGCCATTCAAAAAGCGATTCAGGCGTGTGCCTCCGCCGGCGGTGGGGAGGTGCTGATTCCGAAAGGGAAATTTCTCACCGGCCCGGTTACGTTGGTCAGCAACATGAATCTGCATCTGGCACCTGGTGCGGTGTTGTTGATGAGTAATCATTTTTCCGATTATCCCATTTTTCATCACCGGTATCAGAACTGTATCACCGCGATAGCGTGCGATAATATTGCCATCACCGGCCACGGAACCATTAACGGCCAGGGAATGCCGTGGTGGAATGCTTACAAAAAATCCAAGCCCGGCGGCGCACCCTCCGTGGCGGCGGATAAATTGCCGCACCGGCCTTATCTGGTGCTGCTAGACCATTGCCGCCATGTGCTGGTACGAAATATTACCCTGCTGAATTCCCCCATGTGTAATTTGGTCACCGGGGCGTGCGATGATGTGGTCGTGACAGGCATTACGATCAAAGCGCCGATCCATTCACCGAATACCGATGGAATGGATCCTTCAGGACGCAATTATCTCATCAAAGGCTGTACCTTTGATGAAGGGGATGACTGCATCGCCATTAAAGCCGGCGGTAGAGCGCACCTCCTTCACCCCGCCAGCGAAAATTATCTCGTTGAAGATTGCCGATTCTTTCATGGACACGGAATGAGTGTGGGCAGCGGAACCGGCGGGGGCTTAACTAATCTGACCGTGCGTGATTGTACGTTTGATGGCACGCAGGCGGGCGTGCGGCTCAAGGCGGATATTCATAATGGAGGACTGGTTGATGATTTATCCTACAGCAACCTGACTATGAAAAATGTGGACATCCCCATCCTGGTCAGCAGTTATTACAACAATACCTCGCCATGGGCTTATGCCATTCCGCAAAGGGCATTAGCGGCAAAACGTTTGCCTGTGATCGCCACGACGCCGCGCTGGCGGCACATTCACCTTGCTGATATCACGGCCACAGGTGCTGCGACGGCGGCATTTATTGTGGGGCGCCCCGAAATGCCAATCACTGATTTTTATCTGCATGATGTGCACATCACGGCACACGCGGGCATGCATATTGTCAATGCCGACATCACTATGCGGAACTGCCAAATAAAAGCCAAAAAAGGGCCGCAGATCATGGCGAATAATGGAAAAATAACACACTGAAAGCAGCAAAACGGTTAACAGGAAAAAAGTAAATCCCTGCATTGTTTCAATTTTCCGGAGATATTTTCATGATGCCATCAACCTTGAAATCTTTGCTTGGCGCAATTGCCCTTTCCGGTGTAACCATAACCAGTTTCACTGGCGCGTATGCGGCCCAACCGGCATGGGTCAACAAGGTTGTGTACCAAGTTCACCAAATGGTGAAAATGGATCAGCCGCGGATTCCACATCGCACCTTTAACATTACCTCCTTTGGCGCGGTGGGTAACGGAACCACGATGAATACAAAAGCTATTGAAAAAACCATCAGCGCATGCGAGAAAGCGGGCGGTGGCGAGGTGTTGATACCGGCGGGAAAATTTCTCACCGGCCCATTGGTGCTGGGCAGCAATATGAATTTTCACGTGGCCCGCGGGGCGGAAATTCTTATGAGCACCAATCCCAGGAATTACCTCGCTGTCGGCAAACAGCGCAATGTTGGGCATTCCGGATATCGCAATTGTATTGTCGCGGCTCATGCCCATGACATTGCCATCACAGGCCACGGAACTATTGACGGGCAGGGACAGGCGTGGTGGCCTCGATATCGCAAGCTGCCCGGGCATAAGCATCCGCCGAGGCTGCCGCATCGTCCGTTTATGGTGGCACTGGAAAATTGCACGCGGGTCCTGGTGGAAAATGTGCATCTGGAAAATTCGCCCATGTTCCATCTGGTTCCCAACGCGTGCCGCGATGTCATTATTGATCATGTTACCATTACCGCACCGATCCACACCCCCAACACCGATGCGTGCGATCCTTCGGGATGGAATTATTACATCACCCGCTGCACATTTAACGAAGGGGATGACTGTATTGCAATAAAGGCCGGTGCCCGTAATGGCACGCCGGCTCATCCATCCTGTGAGAACTTTCTCATTACGCATTGCACGTTTGAACATGGACACGGCATGTCCGTCGGCGGCCAGACCAACGGTTGCTTGAAATATGTCGTGGTGCGGGACTGCACGTTTGACCACACCCATCGGGGCGTGCGGCTCAAAGCCGGCCCGGGCTATGGCGGTTTGTCCGAGTATCTGTGGTATCAGAACCTGACGATGCGCAACGTGCGGTTACCGGTGTTCATTAATAGCTTTTATCCCAAAAAGCCCAAAACTCCATCGCAGGTACGGCCGTTGCGAACTCATCGCCATCTGCCGGATTGGAAGCATGTCTACTTTGAAAATATTACATCGGTCAGCTCCCCCCATGCGGGGCGGATTTCCGCACTGCCCGGATTGCCCGCGGATGATATTGTGTTCTCGAATGTGCACATCCATGCGAATCGCGGCTTTACGATGCTTAACGCCCGGAATATCCGCTTTGAAAATTCAAGTATTACGGTCCGCCAAGGCCCGGCCATTATTCCCTATGACGCCCAGGTGACAGGAATTAATATCAAAACCGGACAGTCGCGGTAAGAGGAATTCCGGCGTGCTTTGGTCGGATTAAAAACGATGCGGTTTTACCAGAAAATGACAAAGTGTTATTTTAAGGAGATGGTTTTATGAAAAGCCAATTTGGATGGGCAATAGGGGTCTTAGCTTTGGCGGTTACCGGCGTAGGCGTTTATGCGGCACCCGCCAAAGTCATGACGGTCGCGGCGCATGGCAAAGCGGATTATCACACCATTCAGGGCGCGATTAATGCAGCCCCGACGCATAGCCGCAGACAGATCATTATAAAAATCGCTCCCGGCACCTACAAAGAACTGGTAACCGTTCCATCCGATGATTCTAACATTATTCTGGAAGGTATCAGTGCTAAAAAAACCATCATTACCTACAACCTCAGTGCCCGTGACAAGGGCAGAAATGGTAAGGAAATCGGCACCTTTCACACGCCTACTGTGACGATTCTCGGCCGCGATATCACGGCTAAACATCTGACTTTTGTCAATTCTTATGGCAAAGGAAGTCAGGCTGTGGCGGTGCGAACCGGAGACGGCCCGGTGATATTTCAGCATTGCCGATTTCTGGCCTGGCAGGATACGCTGTATGTGCATAATTCCCATGCGAAAATATACTTCAATAAATGCCTGATTCAGGGTGCAGTCGATTTTATTTTCGGCAAGGCAAGGGCGGTTTTTAACCACTGCGTGATTCGCTCCGTGGGATCGGCCTGTGTCACCGCACCCAATACCCCGAAGCGCCAGCCGTTTGGCTTGGTATTTCTGCATTGCAAAATTACCGCTTCCCCCCAGGTTCGAAAGGGAAGCGTTTATCTGGGACGGCCATGGCGAGCTTATGGCAGCACCACGTATATTGATTGCCACATGAGTGCGGACATCGCCCCGGCCGGCTGGCTGAATTGGCAAGGCACAAAATTCTATAAAACCGCCCGATTTGCGGAATATCATTCTACGGGGCCCGGTGCCGATGCTAAATCCCGCGTAACCTGGTCGCACCAGTTGACCAAGGCTCAAGCGGCCAAATATACCGTGAAGGGGATTCTGGGTAAGGGGCCGTGGAACGCGCATTGACGCGGGGAATACTCCAGCGGGTTATGGATGCTAGTGTTGGGTAAAGATGTGTTGATATAACAATAGGGTAGATTCATAATCGCATAGGAGATCGTACAATGAGATATTTCAAATTCAGTCAGATGCTGGCCGGAGCATCCGCGGCGATGCTGGTTGCCGGCCTGCTGGCGGTCGGCATGTCGCGCTCTGACGCCGGTCCATTAAGCATGGCCCGTCAGTTGGCGGGGGCGACGATTGCCAAGGCCAGTCGGGCGGCCGGTGCGGGAATCGGGCCGACGGTCTATACGGTGTCGTATAATGTTGCCGGTGCATACCGCACAGTTCAGGCGGCGGTTAACGCAGTGCCGGTCAATAATAAGCGGCCGGTTATTATTCGTATTGATCCCGGCAGTTACCCCGGGCTGGTGGTCATTCCCGCAGACAAATCACATATTACACTTCAGGGGAATCGTGCAAAAAATACACAATTGACCGACGATTTGCCGGTGAGAGATGCCGGAAAAAATGGGCATCCGCAAGGGTTTATGAATACCGCCACGTTGTGCATTTACGGCCCACATACCACGCTTGACCATATCACGGTTGAAAATTCATACATCCAGAAATCCAACACCAATGGCAATCAGGCCCTGGCGCTTACCATCGGTGGCGATAAACAGGTCGTGAATCATTGCCGTATCCTGGGATTTCAAGATACGATTTATTTTTCCCATCCGGATCCCCGGGCCTATTTTTCGCACTGCCTGATTACCGGAGCGGTGGA
>JAJZDN010000130.1 GCA_021805985.1 Planctomycetota bacterium
CTTCGCCGATCTTATGGGTTTTACCGGTGTAAAACAGTACGCGCTCCGACACGGTGGTTTTGCCGGCATCAATATGAGCGGCAATGCCGATGTTGCGATAACGGGTTAAGTCGTGGGCCATGATAAGTACCTCTGTATCCTAAAAGAGTAAAAAATTTCTGACTTTCCTGACGGTTTTGAATCTCTATAAACAACAAGCCCGCCAGAACCGTCCTTCTCCGCCGGGCGATTAAAATCACAGCAGCGGGGCGTTTCTCGCGGGCACAGACTTCAGTGGTCACACCCACCGCACCGTGCCGATGTTTCACCCATGCCGGGCGTCGCATCGGCCGCGGGGCATGGGCTTAGAAAATATCTATAAGCAGTTTCACCTTTCATTCCTTATAACAGCTCGGCTCAAGAGCCATGGTGCCCGGCCAAATTTCTCCGCCGGGAAAACTGCGCATCCAAGACCCAATAGGATACCAATAACCCGGGCCATGATGCAAGTAAAACCATCAATTTTTCGCATTTAAGATTATACGCTTTCCTGCTGCCATCCCTTGCCCCACCAAATTCCATCGCGCAGGCAAACCTAGGCGAGCGGCCGGTATCAGCTTAATATGGGCACGGGGAAATGGCCATTATTTTGATTAATTTGCCGCAATTATTTGGGGCCGTCACTATGCGCCGCTCCGCTGTCTGATATGGGCAAGGGCCGATAAAAGCAGGCGGCCGGCTATTTCACGTGCTAGGTATTATTTATAATACCTAGCACAACATATGTATGCAACTAAAAAACTGAAAAATCTTTTGAAATTATTCCATTATCCAATAAAAGTGGCTCGAAAAAATTGACAAAGTGACGTCATTGGTATTATATATAATACCAATGACATGAGGCTCCAATGAACAGAAGTCGAATCAGCATCGCGAAGTTGGACATTGTCCGTTACTTCGACAATCTTCCCGAAAAGGTCTTTCGGCAGACGGATATCTCCCGGCACTTGGCAGAACAGCGGAGCTTCTGGCGGCTCTCCCAGCGCACCACCACTGAAGATTTTGTTCAATATTTGATTGACTCGGCCAAGCTCTCCAAGATCATCTTTCCATTTCCCCGTCCCTACAAGAAGGAGATTCGCTTCGCCTGGGGCGACGCCACGCTCCACGAGGTTATGCTCAAGCTCAGAGCGGGATGTTATTTTTCCCACTTCACCGCAATGGCCTTTCATGGCCTTACTGAGCAACTACCCAAGACCACATACCTCAACTGTGAGCAAAAAAGCGCGGGTCCGAGCAGTGGCACGCTGACGCAAAACGGAATTGATTTAGCCCTGCGCCGCGAGGTACGTGTCTCCGGCAACGTGGCGGAGACGAGCGACTTCCGTATTTGTATCATCAGTGGAAAGAATACCGACAATTATGGGGTCATCGAGGAGCCGGTTATGGGAGCCGGCAAGTCGCTGGGGCGATTGCGTTTTACAACACTTGAGCGAACGCTCATCGACATCGCCGTGCGTCCCATCTACGCGGGGGGCATCAGCGAAGTCGCTAAGGCTTACCAGCTTGCCCAGGAGGGGGTCTCCGTCAATGTTCTGGCTGCCACATTGAACAAGCTCTCCTATGTATATCCCTATCATCAAGTCATCGGGTTCTATCTGGAGCGGGCCGGCTACAAGGCCGCCCAACTGGACCTGCTGCGCGGATTCCCCACGGAATTTGATTTCTATCTCACGCACGGCATGAAGGAGACCCAGTACATCAAGGATTGGCGGCTACACATCCCCAAGGGGCTGTCATAAAAGGTGTCAGGTACCTTTTCTTGGAAAAGGTACCTGACACCTTTTTTCGGTTTTTAATTGATTTGTTGCCTCGCTTGCGACGGGGTATAATAGGTGTCTGATTTAGCTCTTTGAAAGGGGGCGAAAGGTATCGACCGGACAGTAGTGTCGATGATGGCGTGCCGACCTGCCAAACAAGTCGTAAAACTGAGTGGCAAAAAATCAAATGCTGAGAACTTTAAGTTCCCAACAGCCGGGGGCGCAAGCCTTCGGTTGGCTGCCTAATTAAACAGGCAACCCGGTTCCCGCAGGAAGTCCGCGGCCCGCGACGAACCGACGACTAGCGGAATGCTCAAATGGCAACGTCTATCGGCCATTTGCTAAGACCCAGGATGGGCTGGAATTTCCGGAAGTCAGACTGTCGGCGTCCGGCGATTTGAGATTAACATGCAGTCTACGCACGTAGAGGTTGTCTTCAACCTGCCACGGGACGAGGGTTCGACTCCCTCCGCCTCCACTTATCAAGCCGGGCCGGTCTTCCAACCGCCCGGCTTTTTTTTTACGGTCTCCCACCCACAGCACCGGATGATTATTCCGATGGTTGGTCTCGTGCCGCCGGGGCGGACGGGGTTACAGGTTACGGGTTACGGGGGACAGGGGGGGGGAATGAGTAATAAGTAATGAGTAAACCGGGGGGAGACGATGGTGGGATCGCCGGAGCACCGGATGATAATCCGGTGGTTGATCTGGTGCCGCGAACCAACCTGCGGGTTGGGCGAGGAGTTAGGAGCTAGAAGTTAGAAGTTAGAAGAAGACAGCGAGAGCCGGCAGGTTTATCTCGCCGGGTAGAATAGAAAAGCGGCAGCGCTTCCGCAGCATTCTAACTCCTAACTCCTAACTCCTCCCGGGGGCATCCGCGCTATCCGCGTAATCCGCGGTTCAACCAGACCAACCACCGGGCTATCCCCGCGGTGATCCTACCGCACGGCCACTTCCGGGCGGCCGCCGAATTGCTGGATCCGCGGCTGTGCGGCGCCGACTTCTACGCCGCTGATGGCAAAAATCGCGGTGTTGCCGCCTTTGTTTGCCGGTCCGTTAAATGTCAAGGATTCCAGCGTATCACCCGTCAGGTTAAGTCCCCGGGTCACCGCCGATGCCCCATTGACGTGCCCGGCCAGGTTGGCCATGTTCAGGTACGTTACATACCAGGCGGGCGTGCCGCTGGTGTGCGCATTAAGCGAGAAGTGGCTGTTGCTCACCATGAGCTTGCCAATGCCCCGAATTGCTGCACCATACCCATTGCCATCCGGCGTGGTGCCGCGGGATTCAATGTTGTACCAGTCCGGTGAGGCGTAATCTGTGGTCACCGTCAACGATTTGCCATCCTGGTTGCGGAAATGCAGCGTTACCTTGCCAATGCCATTGCCATAAGCGGACGATGCCAAAATCGCCATGGATGTAAACCGCGCCGGCGCAGCTAACTTAAGATGCCCGGTCTTTGGACCACCGGCCTTGATAAACACCGAATTATCCGCGCTAAATGGCTGCAACTGAAACACCGTGCCAAAGCTGGCAATGCGTCCATTCGCCGGCAGCCCGCTGCCCGCTGGTGCGCCAGCTATACCCGCTTGATAAAACACCGAGCCGCCATCAAACGTGTCGTTGAAATATTTGTGATCCAAGGCGGAACCAGCCACCACCGGGATGGTATTTTTCACCACCAGGTCCGCGTCATAACCACGGGCGGCAATCGGCTCCAGACGCTGGGCGTAGAATCGCACATCGCCAATCTGCTGCACACCCATACTGTTGCCGTTGGATGCCGTAAAGCCTACGTAGCCATCCATGCTTGAAAGAATATGTGACAACTGATGGGGTAGCTTATAGCTGGCATTAAACACGCTGGTCCCACGCCTGGCCTCAAAGCGAATCGTCTTGGCACCGTCATAACGCACCACGACATCGATGGGGCCGCCCACGGCGGAGAAGTCCACCGCGCCCGTTGAGCCGATATTCTGGCGTCTTAGTCCGTAGACTTTGCCGCGCGAATAGGCCACCTGCAACACTGACTTACCGTTGTTGTCTATGCCCAGGCCGAAACTATTCTGCGGTGCCCGGCCACTGTCATCGGTAAAGCCTTTGGCGGCGGGCGACAGACCCCGGAACGGCATATGCTGTGTAAAACGGTTGTTCTGCACCGCAACGTAAAATCCGCCCTGGTCGGCCTTGATCAAGTGATACTTGAACTTGAGCGTCCAGGGGCCACCCACCGTGACGCGCTGTTGAAACCAGGCGCGCGTCTGTTCATCAGAGTTTGCACCCGTGAGGATTAAACGGTTGTGTATACACCCGCAGCTTTTCAGCTTGACCATACTTATGTTCGGAACCCCCACGTTAAACGCCGCAGGGTTGCTGTTAAGAAGCATGTTCTGCTGCGGCCAGGCCGCGCCACCATGGTTAATAGCCAACAGATTCGCCGGCGTGTCGGTGGACATTGACGGCGGCACTTCCGCCGGCGCTGACGCCCATTGCTTATTGGGATTTTTACCCAGCGTTTCATGCAGAATCCCCCCCGCCACTACGGCAGAGGAAGCAATCCATGGCTTATTAAGTGCGTGACCATCAAACTCGGCGCTATGAATATAGACATTGCTGCCACCCGCAGGGGTCGCTGTAATTGTGAAGGTTCCCTTCGCGTAAGGCGCACCAAGCTTAATAACCGCCTTGCGGAATCGGGGGGTGCAAAGTTCCCAAGTTGTGTTGGGCCGACCCGGGTCCACCATGTAAATTCCCAGTTGCGTCAACACATACCACGCGGACATTTCGCCGCAGTCGTCGTTGCCGCCGCCAGCCAGGCCGCCGGGCGTATTGGTGAAGCATCGGTCCGCCTCGTAGGACGCAACCTTTTGCGTGCGCCAGGGTTCACAGGCATAGTCGAATAAAAACGGGGCTTGCAGGTCCGGTTCATTTCCCGCGTCATAATGGTTGTCGTTAAAAAACTCGTCCAGCCTCTGGCAGAACGGCCGATTTCCCCCCAGCAGATCCACCAACCCCGCCACATCCTGCGGCACCAGCCAGATGTACTCCCAGGCTGTACCTTCCACATAATGCGGCCCCCACGTGGTCTTTTCAAAAATGGGAACCCAGGCGCCATTGGCCAAACGGGGTTGCATAAACCGGGTCAGCGGATTGTACATTTCGCGGTACTGCTGGGCCCACTCACTTAATATCGACGCCTCACGGAAGTGATGCCGTTCCCGCGCAATACCCGCCAACGCCGCATACGAAAGATCGTACTCCTCCGCCGATGCCACATTGCAACTGGCGGCAAAATGTTTCTTATGGTGCAACTTGGCCATATGCAGCATCGCGGCATACGCCCGCTTCATATCAAAATTATGAATGCCCGCATTCCACGTCGTGGCCATCACCACAGATAATGGATCCCCCACCATCACCGCACCGGAGCGGTTGGCTGCGGGCCAGCGCCCAATAATGCCCGACTGCTTGGCCATTTCCACAATGGACTGCGCCATATCACCTAGTTTCTTCGGCTCAATCATCGTCAGCAACGGAACTTCGCTGCGGTAAATGTCCCACCCTGAAAAATTGGCATACATATGCTTATGGCCAGCCGCGACATGATGAATTTTATTGTCGTATCCAATGTAACGGCCGTCAATATCATCAAACACCGTTGGATTAAGCAGCGCATGGTACAGCGCGGTGTAGAAATTGATGCGATGATTCTGTGAACCGCCCGAAACCTTAATTACCGACAGCGCTTTGTTCCAGATAGCTTCGGCCGTGTTACGATACCGGTTAAAATTCCAGCTTTGCATCTCCCCTTTGAGATTCCGCATGGCGCCCTTAACGCTGACAAACGAAATGCCCACACGAACGTCAATAGTCTGCGGCTGGTTGCTGGCGGCATAACTTACAAAAGCCCCAATCGCAGGCCTTTGAGTCTTCATGTCCGCCTCCATCTGACCGGGCATAATTTTGCCGCCCTTCCACATGCCCAGCCGGTTGGGAGCCTTGCTGAATTGCATGGCAAAGTAAACCGGCAGCGGAGGCCACGCGCTGCAAAATACATCGCTGGTGACATAACCCGTGAGCATACGATGATTAACAAATTGCAGATGACACGGAAAACTTTGGCTGGTCATCACATGGCTGATGGGCACAATAATGTTGGCGGTTTTGCCCGCGGGAAAGGTGAATCGCGCCATGCCGCAACGCAGCGTCGTGGTCAGTTGGGCGTTGACACCCCAGGTTTTTTCAAAGACCTGATAATATCCCGGCAGCGCGGTTTCGTTCTTATGGCTGAAACTGAAATGATACTGCGCCGCATGGGTTTTCAACGGTCCGGTGGTGGCGGTAAAAAAAACGTCGCCGTAATTCGTACAGCCCGTGCCGCTAAGATGCGTCATGCTAAAGCCGTCAATGTGATGCAGGGTGTACACGTAACACGCCCCGCCATTAACCCGTTTGGGTGACATGTCCGGGCACAACTGTGCCATGCCAAAAGGCAGCGTCGCGCCTGGAAAAGTGTTCCCGCCTGAGGCCGTACCAATAAATGGATTGACCAGCTTAATTAAAGGTGTGGCCTTGGCGGCCACAGCGGTTGGCACCGCAGAAAACAAACTCGCAGAACCAGCCATCAAAAGAACGCCAGCCGCTACGCCTGCCTTGCGAAATCCCAGCATATCAACCTACCTTAAAATGACGAAAACAAATATTTGTGCAAATATAGGGAACACCTTTCGCGGTGTCAAGTTAGGAGCGTACTCCTGGCCTTACTGGGCGTGGCAATTTTTCCGGGCAGGGCCGAAATAATGCCAAATCAGGGGCAAATCACGCCGTTTGGTCCCGGCGGGTCGGGATGCTTTTATGATGCGTTCCACCACCGGCAAAGCCGGCGGCTTTGTGAAGTTTGCCCACACGGCCGTGTGGCCCGGAAATGTTGCCACGGCCGCCTTACCCGGAAATGTTTCTCGTGCTGCCGCGCAGTTCCAGCATCGTGGGAAGCAACTCTTTTGCCGGCGGCCGGTCCGTGCCGTGCCGGGATCTATCGACCACAATTTCCGCCGCCCGGCGGCCCATCTGGTACGGCTGCTGCCGCACCGAGGTCAAAGGTGGATTCAGCCAGGCGGACAAATCCAGGTTGCCGCAGCCCACCACCGACAAATCTCGCGGGATCATCAGCCCCAGTTGCTCGGCCATGCGGTAGCACACCTGGGCGATGTGATCCGTGGCGGCAAAAATTGCCGTCGGACGCGGATTTTGCGTCAGTAATTGCAACGCGTGAATTTCGGCCACACCGTCGGCCACTTCCACAGATATACAGGTCGCATCGCCCGCAAGGCGCACAGCCTCCTCAAATCCGCGCCGCCGCGCCGCCGCCCACGAGTGCACCTGCCGCCCCGCAAAATGACCGAAGCGCCGATGTCCCAGCGCCAGCAGATGCCGAACCACCATCGCCCCCGCCATAGCCTCATCGGTTCCGACAAAGCTGGCCTTGTACTGCGGGTCCAATTCATGATCTATCGTGACAATGTGAATATTACGCGTCGAAAACTCGGAAATGTTGGACAACTGTTCCGCGTACAGCGCCGCCGGAAACGGCCACAGAATCGCCCCATCTATCCGCCGATCTATCATGCGGTAAATCTGCGCCAGGTCGTCCCGGCGTTCACTGGCCGGGCTTTTGTCCCGGCCGGGTTGATGCTCCGCCCAGAGCACCAGTGGCACATGGTCCAGCTCGGTTAAACGATCATGGATGCCCCAGCGCGGCTCCGCCGCAACCAAAGGAAAGTGGTGTGACATGCACGCCTCCATCGCCGGGGGGCTTAGCGTACCGGGATAACTCTCTTGGCTCCCAAAGCAGGGTAATAA
>JAJZDN010000032.1 GCA_021805985.1 Planctomycetota bacterium
TGGGCTTTGAAATAGCTGGCCTTATAGACAGGCATACGGCCGCAAAGGCTGAACGGTTCCACCACAACGGCACAAAGGGATTAAAAGCCACAGAGGTTACAGAGGGCACAGAGACGGAAGATCCACAGATTTCACAGATTCCACAGATTGACGACGGAGGGATTCACCACAGAGGTAGGGGAGGTAGCGGAGGGACGGGTGAACGACGAGGGGGGAGCGAATTGGGCCGTGGCCCAATAGAATAGGTGAATTTAGAGAGTTGAGCAGTAGAGCAAATAAGGCTGATAGCAAAAGGGCAGCTGTCGCCGAAAGAGAAAACTTCTGCTGCGGCCAGTTTACTATCTACCGGTCCGAGGTTCGCGCAACCTGGATTTATGGCGACAGGTGGAATAATTTCGGCGTCTTCCGCCCGCTCTCGCGATAGAAATTTCCGCCGTGCGCGCACGGCTGTACTGGCCGGGGAATCTGCGCAATCTAGAAAATCTGTGGATCGTTTTTCCGGCCTCTTTGGCCGTCGTCTGCTTTCCTGGACCGCCAACTGTTGTGAATTCATCTCCAAGGGTATTTATAACTTGAACAGGCCCTGGGGAAAGCCGATGCGGCAGCTGCGGGCGGAAGGCGGCCAAAAAAGGTAACGCTACCGCCCATGGCGGCTGGCTTGAGCAAGTGCGCCTTCGATTTTCTCGATGGTACGGATATTGGGCGTTTGGCCACCGCTTTCGACGTTGGCCACCGTAGCCTGCCGGATGCCGGCGGCGCTGGCGAGTTGTCGCTGGGACCACCCCAACGCCAGGCGGCCTTGTAATACGTCCCGAGCGATGGAAGCCCGCAGCGAGCCGATGGCGTCATAATCGCCGTCAGGCCTGCGGAAACGTTCGGCGTTGTCGGGTGTGATTTGCATCCGCCATTTGGCAGGGATTTTCTTCCACCGCTCAATTGGCACGGCCACGTATTCGCGTCCATCAATAGTCAGTGTGGTCATGTTTTAGTCCTCGTAAATATCCTTCCGGTGACCGACTTTCACGATCCGGATCACCTGGTCCCTTGGTTGGAAGATGATCCGGTAATCACCCGTACGAATGCGGAATCGCCCGGCCCACGGGCCTGTCAGGCGTTTATACCCACTGACTTCAGGCCAATGTCGCAACCGTTCGGCGGTCGCCAGCACGCGTGCCCGCACGGACAGTGGCAGTTCCATTACCTCGGCATGAGCCTCGGGCGAAAACAGCACTTCCTTCATGCTGTTATGATACGCTTTGGCGTATCAGATAGCAACTTCCAGTTCGTCCAATGCCCAGGCGATCCAGATTCGCGCAGGAGGAGATCGCAAGGTCTGGATCACCTTCTTGGCGGATGCTCTGGGCGATTTCGCGCCTGCGGCTGGCGAGGGGGATAAACACGAGATTCTGAGTGCTGGAGTACAGCCTGCCGGGGAATCTGCTCAATCCAGAAAATCTGTGGATGTCTACAATCTCCACGGATCAATGACCACGGATCAGCAATCTGGAATCTTCGAAAATCTGTTCATTGCTCATTGGCCATTGAGCGAAGCGCCGATGCCGATGGCAGTACGCGTATGCTCGTGAATTCGAGTGGCAGGATGGGGATTGGCTTGCGGAATTCTCTGTAAACTTGCCGGGTGTTGACCGCGGGAAACAATTGCGCGCCGCAGCAGGTACCGGGCGCGACGGGGCGAACGTGTCGTGGCATCAGATCCTATTTTCGCGGACAACTCGACGCTGCCGCATCGAGCTAATGCCGCGCATTATCGTGGGTGCGACTGGTCAATGCTTGGGTTTATGCGATGAGTCGATGATTAATATTTGGATGATCATGGCAATGCCTCCGGCGGCGGCCAGCAGGAATAAAATAATGGCCAGTCCCGGGTACCCGAAGAGACGAAAAGATGTCTTGATGCGCATCATCAAGGCAGCGCCAACAATAAGCGCCGCCAAAATCAACCCTTGGCTGATCCGGTTGGCCACCTTTTGAAATCCGGCCATCAGCTTATCTTCGTCAATGGCGTGTATCGTGAATTCCAGATCATTGTTGCCGATGGTGTCGAGAATACGATTTACCCGCATGGGGAGTTTCTCGGCGAACTCCTTAGCCTCCATGAGGGCGCTATAAACATTTCCGCTGGTCGCACCGTGCAATAGCCGACGTTGCAGTATGTGCGTGGCATTGCGGCGCAGGGATTCGTTGGGATTAAATTCGGGATCGAGTGTAGAACCCAGGCGATCAAGGTTCAACAGTGTCTTGCCCAGCATGGTAAATTCCTGCGGCATTCTGATGCCGCAGTCGGCGGTGATGGTGCCCAATTCCAGCACCACTCGCCCGACATTAATACCCTTCAGCGTGCTGTCTTTGTTGAGGGCAATTAAATCATTCACTGCGCGGTTTAACTTCTTTTCATTAAAATTCTCTTTTTTCTCCCCGACATCAATCAACCGGGTTACGACCGCGTCGGTTCGGCTCTCGCTGACGGCCAGAAGCAGGTGCAGAAGCTTGTCCTGAAAATGGGGTGAAATATGTGCCACCATTCCCAGATCCAGCAACGCGATACACGAGTCCTTTGTGAGCAGGACATTTCCCGGATGCGGGTCGGCGTGGTAGAAGCCATCGACCAGTATCTGTTGGAGATAGGCCTTAAAAAGTTCCTCGGCCAGCATGGCCCCGTCCAATTCGAGCCGCACCACCGGGCTTAATGCGGTGATTTTTTGGCCGGCGATGTATTGCATGGTCAGTACGCGCGAAGTGGAAAGGTCTGCAATGGGTGCCGGCACGCGCAAATGTTTGAATTCTTTCAGATTGGCGCCCAGGGTTACGAGATTGCGTGCCTCCTGGCGGTAATCCAATTCGCTTAGAATCGTTCGTTCAAATTCTTCAACAATGGGGCCGAATTCGTAGCGCTTTCCCAGTTCGGTGTGCTGATCCAGAAAATGTGCAACCTCACGCAGAGATTCCATGTCGGCGGTGACGAGTTCACGAATGTCCGGCCGCTGGATTTTAATGACCACCTCGCGTCCGTCATGCAAGGTCGCACGATGGACTTGACCCAGAGAGGCGGCCGCCAGGGGACGCGGCTCAATGTCCGCAAATATTTTTGGCAGTCGAGCACCCATTTCTTCCGCCAAAATAGCCCGGGCCTCCTCGAAGGGAAACGGCTCAACCTTGTCTTGGAGGCGGCTGAGCGCCTGCAGATAGGCGGGCGGCATGATATCGGGCCGCGTTGAAAGCAGCTGGCCGAGTTTGATGAAAGTAGGCCCCATTTTCTCAAGATCATCGGCAAGTTGTGTGGCATCGGGTGAGTCGCCGGCGTCGGCAGGCTGGTCCTCGGGGTCCAGCATGGCCGATACGCCAGCGGCTTTAGCCCAGTCCGAGCGGCCATATTTGTAGAAGAGCCACACGATATCCTTGTAGCGGCTGAAATGCTTCGGTTTAAGGGAAAGGCTCATAACAACTCCTTTTTCATTTGTGCATCGGATTGCCCCCTGCGTCCTGTGGTTCCGCCGTTACAGCGGCTGAGTCCCCTGAATTATAGCCCTGTAGTCCGCCCACAATGTTAAATCTATGCGAATGATCGCAAGGGGCGGGATTGGGTATAAACCGCAGGATTTTGGCGGTGGGCACGGCGTCTGAGGAAAATTTGACGCCGTCGCGGGCCGACGCCAGCGGTGGATGAATCCACCGGCTAACATGTATGCGTGCCGCAACGCATTGTTATTCTGATTTTCTTTTGGCGTATGTTAGCCGGCACATTTGATGTGCCGGGGGCGGCGCGGTGGGCACGATGAATGGGAAACCGATGCGGCGGCGTTGATGTGATTCGTGAGGGTGTGGCGTTGACGCGGGCCGGTGCCAGCGGTGGATGAATCCACCGGCTAACATGTATGCGTGCCGCCACGCATTGTTATTCTGATTTTCTTTTGGCGTATGTTAGGCGGCACATTTGATGTGCCGGGGGCGGCGCGGTGGGCGCGATGAATGGGAAACCGATGCGGCGGCGTTGATGTGATTCGTGAGGATGTGGCGTTGATGCGGGCCGGTGCCAGCGGTGGATGAATCCACCGGCTAACATATACGTTTGCGGCAACGCGTTGTTATTCTGATTTTCTTTCGGCGGATGTTGGCCGGCACATTTGATGTGCCGGGGGCGGCTTTGCCGCCGTTACGGCGGTGGCGCCACAAAATTCCATTTTTGGGGCGGCAGGCCGGCCTTGATGGGATTGGCTTGGACATAGGCAATGGCCCGCGGCAATTCAAATCGGTTTAGATATCCGCACCATTTGCCTTCGCCCCATATCGATGCCTGGGCCTTGCCGTCTTGCGCTTTCGGGCACGGGGAGATTCCTTCCTCATTGAGGCGACGGGCCGCCTGGGCTTTGAAGTGACCAATGGTTATGCCGAGAGTTCTGGATGGACAGCGCAGCACAAGATGAACATGGTCCGGCATGATTGCGCAGGCGTAAATATGGTAATTGGCTTCATGGCAAGCCATCGCGAATCCGCGGGCGACCGCCCTGGCTTGGATGCCGGATAACGTTACCGGCGGGAATTTCAGTGCTGTCTTTACCGCAACGCGTAACATGTGATTATGCCGCGCTGCCGCCACAGATCGTAAATGTCTTGCGCCGGTGGCCGGTCCGCCGAGGTCGTATAAAGATTTTGCAGCGACGTACCGTGACCATGATCCGCGCGGATCATTGGGCAGCCAGAACCCATACATGCACATCACCAGATGCCACGCGATAATGGGTTCCTTGTCAGGGCGTGAGACATTTGTTCGCGTTGCCATAATGCGGGGAATTTTACATGGTTTATGGGGGTTTGCCAGATGCCGTCGCGGTTGCCGACCCGGTTTTGCGGGCTGCGGCCAGCGGTGGATGAATCCACCGGCTAACATATACGCATATCACAACGTATCGTTATTCCGATTTATTTTGGCGCATGTTAGCCGGCACATTTAATGTGCCGGGGTCGTGCGATGGCCGCACCACGAACGGGAAACCGATGCCACGGCGCTGACGTGGTTCAGGAAGACGTGACGCCGTCGCGGGCCGCGGCCAGCGGTGGATGAATCCACCGGTTAACATATACGTAGATCACAGTGTGGCGTTATTTTACTTTTGTTTGGGTTCGTTATTTTCCCAGGCGTTCCATCATGGGGGCGGGGTAGCGCAGGCCGGCGGTGGCACCTTTTGGGGCGGCGGCGTTGAGGCGGGTGACATCGTCGGGGGCCAGAATCACATCTTGGGAGGCGAGATTTTCATGGAGATATTTGCTGCGGCGCGTGCCAGGGATGGGGATTACGTCGGTGCCGCGGGAAAGTACCCAGGCTAAGGCCAGTTGGCTGGGGGTGCATTGTTTTTCTTTGGCGAGTTCCTGAACTTTTTTGACAAGTTCCAGATTTTTTTGAAAGTTTTCAATTTGAAACCGGGGATGGTTTCGGCGATTGTCATTGGCGGCTAAATCTTCGGGCTTTTTTATCTGACCAGTTAAAAATCCACGCCCCAGCGGACTATACGCCACGAAGGCGATCCCCAAATCCCGGCAAACCTGCAATACACCATCTTCAGGGTCGCGTGTCCAAAGGGAGTACTCGCTCTGCAGGGCTGATATTTTATGAACTTTCGCGGCCCGGCGAATTGTTTCGCCGCCCGCTTCGGACAAACCCAGATATTTTACCTTCCCCGCCTGGACCAATTCGGCCATGGCACCTACTGTATCTTCAATGGCTGTGGAAGTATCCACGCGGTGCTGGTAGTACAAATCAATATGATCTATACCCAGGCGAAGCAGGCTGGCATCACAAGCCTTCTTAACATATTCCGGCGTGCCGCATACGCCCAGGAATTCCCCTTTAGGGCCGCGCACATTACCGAACTTGGTGGCGAGGAACACTTTATCTCTGCGGTCTTTTATGGCCTTGCCGACGAGTGTTTCATTATGCCCTACGCCATACATATCCGCGGTATCCAGAAAGTTGCCCCCGGCAGCGAGATATTCATGAATGACCGCGACGGATTGAGCATCATCGGCGGGGCCGTAAAATTCACTCATTCCCATACAGCCCAAGCCGATAGCTGAAATGTGCGGGCCATTTTTTCCTAAAGATCGCATGTGCATTTCAGATTCCTTATTATTACAACACAAAATGTATCCTATGCACCGCAATACCCGAATGGCAAGCGCCGGCCGCGGAAGGTGGCGCACATTTGTTATCGCCTTATTAATTTTGTGGCATGACACTTTGCGAAGATACGGGCATAATTACGGTAGCGCGGTGCCGATGCTCCGCGGCGGCATTGTTTGCGGCGTAATGGCGTTGAGCAACCATGGCAGATGAAATACCACAGATCCGCAGATTCAGCCTGGGCTACTGGGTCGGAACCATTCTGGTTCTGCTGGCGGCGGCGGTATTGGCGCGCATGCTGCATCCCTTTAACCATGTGAAATCACACGTGCCGGCAAGTGTGTGGCAGTTGCCGCAGGATGCGGCGTGGTCGTTTTTCCGCATGGTGGAGGCCTATATACTCTCTCTGGTATTTGCGATGAGTGTGGGCGTGTATGCTTACACTAACTTGCGAGCGCGGCGGCTGATTCTGCCTATTCTGGATATTTTGCAGTCCATTCCGATTGTGAGTTTTTTCCCCGCGGCTCTGGCGGTGGCGGTGTGGCTTTTCGGCGGCGGACGCTTGGGCTTTGAAATTGCCGCCGTGGTGCTAATTTTTACCGGCATGAGCTGGAACATGACGTTCAGCGTGTATGAAAGTCTGATCATGATGCCGCGGGAAACTACGGAATGTGCCGAGAGTTTCGGCATACGTGGTGCACAAAGATTTTTCACCATCACGCTGCCGGTGTGCGTGCCGGGCCTGTTGTATAACAGCATTGTCAGTTGGGCGGCGGGCTGGTTTGCGTTAACGGCGTGTGAGATTCTTTCGGTGAATAACCAGAAAGTAGCATTGCCGGGGATCGGCAGCTTTCTGCAGCAGGCGGCCAATTCCAAAACGCATCCACTGGAACTGAATCTCTGTGGCGTGGCGGTGCTGCTGGGCATTATTATGATGATGGAATTTTTCGTCTGGCGGCCGCTGGCGGTGTGGGCCGAAATATTCCGATATGAAGTGGCGGTTTCCTCCATCACCCGTGGGCACACGGGGATACTGGGGTGGTATCAGCGCGGATGGCTGCCGCGGGCGTTTGTTAATTATGTGATTTTTCCATTGACCAACGGCGTTGCGGGTCTGGTGCGGTACACGCGGGGGTCGGCCAAAAAAATGGTATTGCCGCGCATGGAAGTGCCGGCGCTAATTATTCGGGTATGGTCTAACATTCAACGGTTCGCCGGTTGGCTGCTGATTGCGGGCCTTGTTCTGGGCGGCGGCTATTACATCGTCAATATTTTTCGCCATCATCTGCTGCCTCCTCTGGCAGAAAAAATCCCGGCGTATATCGGGTTTTCCTTCCTGCGGATTCTCATTGCGTATGTACTTTCCATGCTATGGGTCGTGCCGGCGGTGTTGTGGGCGCGAACACGCCCCCGGGCATTTCGGCGATTATCCTCACTTTCACAAACCATGGCCGGTTTACCGCCCATTGCTCTGACGTTTATTGTGATCAGTATTTTTGTTGAACATTTGCATATGGGATATTGGGGAGTAGAAGCTGCCGGCATGGTACTTTTGATGAATGGGGTGCAATGGTATGTGTTGTTTAATATGCTGGGTGGAATCGCCAAAATTCCCGGTGATCTGAAGGAAGTATGCAATGCCATGGGGTTAAGCCGACGGCAACAATGGAGATATCTGGTGATTCCGGCGATTCTTCCGTCGCTGTTTACCGGTACGATTACCGCGTTCGGCGGTGGTTGGAATACGTTGATTTTCAGTGAATTTATTACCTACTCCGGACATACTTACAATCTGCCGGGAATCGGATGGCTGCTGAATGTGGCCTCCGGGTCGGCCTTGCCGCCATCGGGCAAACCCCTGCCGGCAGCGCAGGCGCAGGCGTTGCTTTTTGCCGCAGTAGGTTGTTTGATTGTGCTGATCGTGGTATTGAATCGGCTGTTGTGGAAGCGGCTGCAGGCATGGGCGGCGGATCGCTTCCGTCTGGATTATTAATGGCTGGCAGATCCGTGAGCTGAAAAAGAGATTGACCTTATGCTGCTGAAACTAGAAAACGTCACCAAGGTGTACCAGACCGACGGCCCGGCGGCCACGATTCTGGAGGATGTGAATTTACGTGTTGATTCCGGGCAATTTATATGCCTGGTTGGGCAATCCGGCTGCGGCAAATCAACGACGCTGCGTCTGATTAACGGCTTGATGCCCCCCAGCAGTGGAAAAGTTTATTTTAAGGATAAACCCCTGACGGGTATTAATTTACAATGCGGCATGGTATTTCAGAATTTTGCCCTTCTGCCCTGGATGACTGTTACGCAGAATATTCTTCTGGCGTTGGAGGCCCGGGGGATTGATCGAGCTGCCGCGGCAAAACGGGCGGCATTTTATATTGATAAGGTGGGTCTGGACGGGTTTGAAGCGGCCTACCCGCGGGAACTTTCCGGCGGGATGAAACAGCGTGTAGGCTTGGCTCGAGCCATGGCGGTGGAACCGGAATTGCTGCTGATGGATGAGCCATTCAGCGCACTGGACCCGCTGACCAGCATTAACCTTCGTGAGGAACTGCTGGATATATGGGCGGATCCGAACTTGGCGGTCAGTACGGTGATTATGGTAACCCATAACATTGAAGAGGCGGTTGAATTGGCAGATCGTGTGGTGCTTATCGGCGGGCGGCCGGGGCATGTGGTGATGGATCTGGATATTACGTTACCCCGCCCCCGGCATAAAAACTCGGAAGCGTTTACTCGTCATGTGGATTCGATATTCAGCATGATGGCGGAAATTTGACCCCCCCGTGGATTATATGGAGAATAGCTCTATGACAAGTTCAGAAAATCATCAACCCGTTGATCCGCCGCAAAGCGGTGAGGCCCCGGTGGTTCCCATACCCCCCACCGGCTTAAGCAAAGTGCTGGGGCTGCTGGAAATCCTTGATGATCATGGCGGCAAAGAAGACATCTACAAGCTGGCCCGCGAACTGCGCGACAGCTTTGGCGAGTTACTGCTGATTATCAAAGCCGCGGAAGTGCTGGCGTTTGTGGATACGCCCGGCGGGGATCTGGTCATGCAGCCGCTGGGCAAGCAAATTATTGAATTGCCGGTCAACCAGAAAAAGAAACTCATTGCGGGGCAAATCGCTAAATTGCCCTTATTTGTCCATATTCGGGATTATTTGCTGCAGCGGACAGGACATTCAGCCTCACGTCAAGATATTATTGCGGAAATTGGCCGCGTGCTGCCTACAGAACGACCCAAACCGCAGTATGACGCGCTGGTAAACTGGGGGCGTTATGCCGAGATATTCTCATACAGCCGTGATACGGACACCTTTCATCTTGTGGAACCGGTTGACAACACGGGCACTCAAGCGAACAATGAAATACCGTGATACGGTCTTTGTGAAGGAGCGTGTATCGTGCGCAGGATGCAAATAACAAGTTTTTTGGGGCTGCTTTTAGCCACCACCCTGGCTGGATGCAGCCAGAATTCCGCGACACTTTTGCCGCCGGCAGCCAATCCACCGGTTGCTGATATCCCCATTCCCGCAGGCATGCACATTAATTTAGCCCGCTCACAAAGCACGTATGCTCCGGGTTCTAATGTCCGTCTGGTGAATGAAATGTACGTTGGTTCCGATCCGCGATTGAGCGTCGCGCGGTTCTTTTTGCATAATATGCCGACCTACAAATGGAAAATGCAGGAAGAACAACAAGGCCCGAGCGGAATACGCCTTGATTTTATTAAAAATCAGGAAGAATGCGTTATTACCATTAAAAGGGGCTGGTTCAACACGCATTGTTATGTATCGGTGACACCGAAACTTTCCACTGGCGAGACATCCGCGACAACCACAACCGCACCGGCCGGCCAACACTGATTACGCGGACGGCGACAGGTTTTTTCCATGGCTGATACGCATTTACCCATTCATCAGGAATCGCAAGAAGCGGAGCCATGGTATGCCATGGGATTGCGCTTTAAATGCACGCAGTGCGGCAATTGCTGCGGGGGCGGCCCAGGATATGTCTGGCTGACGATAGAAGATATGACGCGCATTGCAGAGTTTCTTAACCTGGCGTTTGATGATTTCACACGCAAATTTGTGCGAAAAGCCAAAGGTGCTTACAGCCTTGTGGAACGCGCCAATTATGACTGCATATTTCTGAAACGTGCGGATGGCAAAGCCATGTGCGGCATTTACCCTGTGCGGCCCATGCAATGCCGGACCTGGCCATTCTGGGGCATGAACCTGGCAACACCTGATGCCTGGACGCATGCGGCATCACGTTGCCCGGGGATGTGCGATGGCGATGCACCCAAATATCCGCTGGAGCATATAGAAAAGTGCCGCACCCATCCGGAATCACCGGAATAAATTGCGATAGCCAGACGGCCGGGCAATGCGGAGAGCACGCGGCAGAAAAACTGTGGTTATCTAAACGTGATCAGCAGCGTGATGAGAATCAGAATCCAGGCGGCGTCGAGAAAATGCCAGTAGATCAAACAATAGCGCACGCCGGGCTGGTAGTTGCGGGAATATATCCCTTGCCGTGCCTTGACGTTGACTACGCCCAGAGGGATTAAGCCGCCTGCAACGTGCAGGGCGTGCAGAACCGTGAAAAAGAAAAACGCAGCCAGAAGAGCTTTTTTCTCATACACCAGGGCGTGGGCCATCCGCATGCCGCCGATGGGGGATGCGTATTGCGGATTCAGGGCATTTAGCGCACGGTCGGCACTTTGTAAAGCGCCGTAAATTTCCGTCCAGTTCCAGATTTGCAGTCCAAGAAATGTCAGACCCAGAATCAGCGTGGCCAGAAGCGCCCGGCGGCACAAACGTTGTTGATCGTGGCGAATGGCGGCCCAGGCACCGTGAATCGTGAAGCTGCTGATCAGCAACACGACAGTGCTTAACCACAGTCCCCAGGGCAAATGCACGGTCACGGGACGGGGAAAGGAGAACCAGTAGCAGATATAGCCGATGAGACTGGAGACAAAAAGAATAGACAGCGACACAACCAGCAGAGAAATGCCCAGCGTCCCGGCACCGGGAACGTGCAGGGGCTTGCCGCCATAGCGTTTGGATGAATCAGACGGTTCAGGTTGGTGTTCCCGGGTCATAAAAATCCCAGCTTTCGCCCGCAGCTTGCAGGCACCGCAATCCAGTGCAGGCCGAAAAGGCGGCAGCGGCATGCACGCGGTTCGTCGCACGGCCGGGATATGCCCGGCTTATTGTTTAACAGGTGCAGCGGCGGCGGCCTTGGGGGCAGCCGGCGGGGTGGAATTGGACCCCGCAACATGTTGTTCAATCTGCACCATTTCCTGAGCTTCGCCGGAATACATCTGCGGCTGATCGGCCTTCACATCAATAATGACAAAAGAAATAAACAGCGTGATAAAGACCAGTGTGAGTAATAAAATGGCGACAGAAAAAAGGCTGTCATAGCGCAAGTGCATAAAATACAGCGCACTGATGATGGCCATCATTACCGCCACGATCAACTCCACTGCGATGGTAGCTGAGCCCAAGCCCAGCCTGGCGACAAACAGATTGCCAACAGCCAAAGCGCACAGCAGGATCCACACAAAGACCAGCATTTGCACAGAGACAATGTGCGAGCGGGCGGGAACAATCGGTTTGGCATGATCAGAAGACATAAGACCTCGCGCTAAAGAGCTGCGCCTTGCATGGCGCGGTAGTTATCAGTGAATGAGATACAACAACGGGAAAAGGAACATCCAGACCATGTCCACCACGCCCCAATACATCCCGACGTATACAACAGGAGCATTGTAGCCGGGGCCGAATTCGCCCCGCAGAGAACGAATCAACAGCCAGCCGATGACAATAATACCGATGATCACGTGCAGGCTGTGCAGACCAGTCATGAGAAAGTAAATACCGAAGAAAATCTGAACATTGGCCGGCTGAAATGCGTTGGCCACCGCAGCAGGCTTTTGCGCCGGAGCCACGCCGGCTGGGCCGATTGACGCGGGCATGATTGCAGAGTGGGAAACAACAAAACCGGCCTTGCCCAGAGACTTAAGCGCATGCCAGCCTGAACTGGCAACAGGTTTGGGCTTGGCGACCAATGCGGCCAGACCCGTTATCGGGGCCACGGGTTTGCCATTGGGACCTACACTGGGTGCGTAATGGGTACCCCAGAGCAACTTGGCCTGACCGTTATCAAAATACTCTTTGGCGTGAATGGCCAAAAAGCCCACGCCGCCGAGCATGGTCAATGCGAGGCATAAACTTAAGGCCACGCGCTTTCCGGTTTGGGCAAAACGCACTGCCAGTGCCATGGTCAGGCCGCTGGTCAGCAGAATCAGGGCGTTAATCAGGCCGGAAACCGGGTCCAGATATTGGCCGGCGTATTTGAAAACTTCCGGGTGCGTAGCGCGAAATACCGCATAGGCGCAGAACAAACCGCTGAACAGCAGCATTTCAGTGGCCAGAAACATCCACATGCCCAGCGTGCCGGCATCAAATTGCTGCTGCGGCGTATCAAAATGATGAGCCAAATGGGCACGGGCCACCTGTTCGTCGGTCGGGTTTATCGCAATGGCTTCAGACATGGAATCTCACAATAGAAACATACAGATAGCAATACATCAAGCTTTACATTGCCGGCCGCATAACCGCCTGCCGGGCAAGCCCTGCGACGGTCGCCGCCGCAGCCGCAGCATTACACGTCAATGCGTTGCGGTAACGGGAGCCAAGGAATCCGCAGGCTTTTCTATATGGACATATCCATTGACTGCGGGGTCAAACACCAGGTCGGAGTAATCATAAGGATCGCCGACGGATGGTGTGGTTTCAAAATTATTATGCGGCGGCGGCGAAGCGGTTTCCCATTCCAGCGAGCCGCTGCCCCATGGGTTTGCCGGGGCCTTTTTGCCATAGAACAGCGAGTGCATCAGATATCCTGCCATGGTCAGAAACGCCACGAGCTGAATATAGGCACCGATGGTGGAGGCAATCATATAAGGTTGATAAACAGGCAGATAGCTGGCATAACGCCGGGGCATTCCCTCGGCACCCACCACCAACTGTGGGAAAAACGTCAGGTTAATGCCGATAAACAAAACCACACAGGTCCATTGGGCAATGGTTTCATTGTACATGCGTCCGAACATTTTGGGCCACCAGTAGTGCATACCGGCGATAAAGCCGATCAGCGTACCGCCCATCATGACATAATGGAAATGCCCTACCACAAAGTAGGTATCATGCAGAACGACATCTTCGGAAAGCGCCCCGAGCACCACGCCCGTGAGGCCGCCGATGGTAAACAGGACGATGAAGGACAGAACATAGAGCATCGGGGTTTTAAGGACGATGGCTCCTTTGTACATGGTGGCCAGCCAGTTCCAAACTTTGATGGCGGAAGGGACAGCCACAATGAAGGTTAGAAAGCTGAACACGGCATCGAGTTCCGCGGATTGACCATTGACGAATATGTGGTGACCCCACACCAGAAAGCCGATCAATGCGATGGCCAAAGAGCTTAAGGCGATAAATTCATATCCGAAAATATGCTTACGGCTGAAGGTGGGAATAATTTCACTGACAATGCCCATCGCGGGCAGGATCATGATGTAAACCGCAGGATGCGAATAGAACCAGAAAAATTCCTGGAACAACACCGGGTTCCCGCCCAGGGCAGGATTAAATATACCGATGCCCATGACCCGTTCCATCATCAGCAGCACAAAGGTGATGCCCACGACCGGTGTGGCGGCAACCTGAATCAGTGAGGTGGAATAAATCGCCCAGAGGAAAAGCGGCATGCGGAACCAGCTCATGCCGGGCGGCCGGAGTTTGTGAATGGTGACCATGAAATTGATACCGGTGAAGATGGAACTGAACCCGACAAGGAATATGCCCAGCACCATGACCACGACATAGGATTCAGTCTGGATGCTAAACGGGGTGTAAAAAGTCCATCCGGTATCCACCGCGCCCAGCACGGTAGAAACAATCGCGAGAATGGCCCCGACAAGATAAAGATAATAGCTGATTAAATTGAGTTTGGGGAAGGCCACATCTTTGGCACCCAGCATCAGCGGCATGGCAAAATTGCCCAAAGCGCCGGGAACAATGGGAATCAGCACCAGAAACACCATGATGATGCCATGGAGCGTGAAAACCTGATTGTAATAACGGTACGCAGCATAACTGGACGCCACTGAACCGGTGCCATGAAAAATCAGGCCCTGCGGCACCAGCAACTGCGTGCGAATCACTTCCGCCAACATGCCGCCGATGAAGAAAGCCAGCAACGCGGTGACCAGGTACATAATACCGATGCGTTTGTGGTCCAGCGTGAAGAGCCATGAGCCGATGGTTTTACCGTGTGTAAGATAATTGTCCGGCTGGGCGGCCACAACTGGTGTGTCACCAAAATTATTTCCAGTAAATGTCGTCATTGTTTATTCTCCAGCACCATAAAACAGGGGTGCAATTTTCCATTCAACTTTATATCAACCGCTTATTTGGATGCCGGAACATCCGGTACAGGAGGCTTAGTGGCCTTGCTGCTGCGGTTACTTAACGTATTAATATACCAGATGATCGCATTTAATTTATTCTCATGGGGATGCTTTTTTCCGGATAACTGGTATTTGTACATGACAGGCATAACGCCGGCGGGCGCGCCGGCAATATCCATCTTTCCCGGGTCCAGAATCATTGTGCGGAGAAATTTATAATTCGCGATCACCGTTTTGCCGGTGGTGAGTTTTTGCGGATAACCAGCCAGATTCTTCCAGGTTGGGCCTACGCCCGGATTGCCATTGACGGTATGACAACCGATACATCCCAGGGACTTATAAAGTTTTGCGCCCAAAACATGTAACGCCATCGGCTGGGGGCCAGCCGGCACTTTGGCGACGGGGGCGGCCGGGGTCTTGGCAGTTGCCGAAGCGGCGGTGGCAGCTGGTGTCGCGGTCTGCGAGGTTTTAGCGGTCGCCGGGGCCGCGGTTTTCGGGGA
Organism: Planctomycetota bacterium; assembly: GCA_021805985.1. GTDB lineage: Bacteria > Planctomycetota > Phycisphaerae > WQYP01 > WQYP01 > JAMDCX01. Next base: position 15,128 of record JAJZDN010000032.1, read on the forward strand.
CTTGGACGATGTCGCAGGCTCGCTGCCCTTGGGTTTATTGGGTACGGGCGGCTGAGACGCTTTATTGGAATTCTTGCTTAGGCTGTTGATGTACCAGATAACGGCATAAAGATTTTTCACATTTTTACCGGTAAAGCGTGAGCCGTAGCTGGGCATAACTCCGGCGGGAAATCCTTTGATCAGCACGCGGCCGGGATGCGTAATCATCGTTTTCAAAAACGCATAATTCACCGGTACGGTCTTACCATTGGCGAGAACTTCTTTGGAACCAGCCAGATTTTTCCAGCTCGGGCCGGTGCCCTTGGAGCCATCCACCGAGTGGCAGCCTAAGCAGCCCAGCGTGGTGTAAAGCTTTTTACCCACGGTTGCCAAGGGTAGCGGTTTGCCACCCTGTTCAAAAATATTGGCTGCGGCAACAATCTGCTGCTGGAATTTGGGATAGGCTTCCACGACGACATGCGCCCGCATTTCCGAGTGGCCGTCACCGCAATATTCAGCGCATTGCAGCCAATAGGTACCAGGCTTGGTGGCCTCAACCCACGTGGTCATGACGCGCCCGGGTACGACATCGCGCTGGATGGAAAGATCAGGAATCCAGAATCCGTGCAGCACGTCTTTGGAGGTCATGTTTAATTTGACGGGTTTGTTAACGGGCAGATAAAGCGTGTTGCTGATGGCTCCGTTTTCATAAACAAATGTCCAACTCCACTTCTGGGCAATGACGTGGATGTTGTAGCTGTTGGCGGGCGGAGAATCCATGTTCATGTATTGCGTAAAGCCCAGTGCAAAAATTACCATCACGATAATCAGGGGGATCGCGGTCCAGGTAATTTCCAGCGGGTTGTTATGCGAGGGAGAGTCCTCGGCGATGGTTCGATCCTTGGTATGCCGATATCGAATCGAAAAGAACACCACCAAGCCGACGATCAGAACTGTGAAAAATACCGATATCCAGTACCACAAGTTCCAGAGAAACTGCACTTGCGGGCTGAATGTGGATTCTCCGTGCGGCAGCCAGAGTGCGGCTGTGACGCGGCTTAAATCCATCTGGTTAAGGTGTCCAAGTATATGCGAAATAGTTGTCACGCCCATAAACTCCTAAACCTTCCCTGAAGCTTTCGATTTTTTCGTGCGATGTTTGTGTTCCCACCAGACCATGCTTCCCAGAAACGCTCCCAGGCTAAGTACCACGCCTACTCCGCCCAGCAGCATGACACGCCGTGCAACCGCGGTGTATTTTCCGGTGTAGGGATCAAACTGGCAGCATAACAGCAGGATCTGATCAAAGACGTTGGTAATTTTACGGTTGCCCGCCGCCACCAGTGCCAAACGCAAATCCGCCGGATTATAGTGAATGCCATAAAAATAATTGGCCAGCCGGCCGCCGGGGGTTGCAATATAAATCGCGGCGGCATGGTTGTAGGTATGGGATGCAGGATAAAACACGTAATGGAATCCCACCGCTTTGGTGATGGCTTTGATGGTAGATTCCCGGGCGGTAAGAAAGTGCCAATGCGCGGCCAAAGCCTTTTTAAATTTTTGTGAAGCCACCGCGATATAACCAGCCTTTTTATCCGCGGCGGAAGCAGGTGTATCGGTGGGATCAAAGCTGATGGTGACGACATCATAGTCTGTGCCCAGGCTGGCGGGCATTTTTTCCATGGAGTGCAGCAGCCCCAGTTCAACAAAGGGACATACACCGGGGCAGCGAAAATAGACAAAATTAAAAATTACCGGGCGGCCTTTGTGAAAATAATCACTAAGCCGGACCTGCTGATTGTGCGAATTAACAAATTCAAGGCTTAATGGAAGCCGGGCGCCGGGATGCGGCGTGATTCCCGCATTATGGGCGTCGCGCGATTTCTGCGAAGCGGATTGCAAGTTTTCAAAGGCACTGCCCGAAGCGGGGGCAACCATGAGCATAAAAGCCAGCGCAGCAACAAACGCTGCGGCGGTTACACCCCACAATTGCAGGGACCTGCGAAAAGCAAGTCGTGTTTTGTTCAGCACGTTCATCAACAAACCATTCTTACCATGACACTGCGCTTTTTCGCACCCTGGCAATGCGCTGCGCACCAGTGTTTTGGTGGCATCCGCAGGAACCAAAACAATCCGCAATTATAGCAAGCGCCCGCATCGTATGCGAGCTATACCAGCAGGCTATAACACGTGGCCTGGCCCGGTCATTTAACCGGATTATCGGGCACGGGCGGTTGCGTGGCCTTGGTGCTCCGATTGCTAAGCGTATTGATGTACCAGATGATCGCGTTAAGCTGGGTTTCATGCGGATGCTTGGGACCCGACAACATCGGGCCGTACGTGGCGGGCATGACGCCGGGCGGCGCACCGGCGACCAGCAGTGTGCCGGGATGAAGAATCATCGTACGGAGAAATTTATAGTTGGCGATAACCGTTTTGCCCGTGGTGAGTTTTTGCGGATAGCCGGCGAGGTTTTTCCATGACGGCCCGACGGTGGTCGTACCATTGACGGTATGGCAAGCGATGCAACCCAGGCTGGCATAAAGTTTGGCACCAAGAACATGCAGTGCCACCGTGGGACGTTTTTTACCCGCGGCCGCGGATTGCGGGGATGCCGGCAGAAGAACAGGTTTGGCATGAGGTGTGTATTGGGCAACGACCATATCCTCGGCAAGTTCAATGCCCACCGTGGCGCGCTTATGACTTTTCCCCACCCAGTGCGGTGCGATAGAGGCCATCTGCCGCTGATGGATGGCTAATGACCAGTTACTTACAGAAGCCTCTTTCTGGGCCTCAAGTGCGTGGCGGTACCGATGAAAAAAGGCGATAACCGAAAGTACCAGCACGACGACAAACAGTGCCAGAAATGATCCCACCAGCAGGAGGTTAAAGGAATCAACATCATCTTTCTGGGTGTGGGCGCCGACTTCCGGGCGCACCGGATGAGGAATATGTTCGGGCGGCAAATTGTGTGTCTTGTCGTAGGGATTGTTACTCATAAAAACCTCACGTACTTTCGATTGCCAAAGCCTCAGCGAGTTTAGGATCGCCGATGGGCATCAAGGCATAGCGCCGCAGCAGAAAAGCCGTGTGCGCAACCCATAATCCACCAATACCGACCAGACACAGTGCGTCTAAAACCAGGGACATCGGGCGCAAGGGGTTGCCGACGATTTTTTCCACCGCCCCCAGAAGCTTATAAGGATCATGATTCTTAGCCACAGCCGCTAAGCCCAAATGGGTATTGATCCAGACGATGGGCTGTACCTGCCAGAAAATATCCAGATAACCAAAGAACAGCAGCCAGATGCACCAGAACGCCAGCAGGCCCTTGTGGCGTTTGACATGGCGCGACATTAAACCGAAGAACGGCACGATAAAGTGCCCGAACAGCAAGGCGATGGTGATGATCATCCATGGCCCCACGGTGCGCAACAGGAAAAAGGTGGTTTCTTTCGGGACGTTGGCATACCAGATGAGCATATACTGGGCAAAGCCAATATAGGCCCAGAACATGGCCCAGCCGTATAGCCATTTTCCCAGATCATGGTAATGCTCGGTGGTAATGGAATTAACCAGTTTGCCTTTGCGCTGAAACCAGAGGGCCACCAGCGGAAGCACCGCATAAACAGCCATACCCACGCCGGAGAAGAAAAATCCCGGTTCCATGTAGCTAAGCCATTTGGGCTGAAGCGACATGACATAATCAGCCCCGGCGAAGTTCATAATCCAGAAGACGGCCAAAAATCCCCAACCCGCATGTTTTTGCAGTTGCCGCATGCGGGAAACACTATGGTCCTGATCCTGCGCGATGGACATGGTGCGGAAATAGAGGCTTAGCCCAATGAGAAACGCAAAGTAAATCACGCTGCGGATCATAAAAAACGGAACATTGAGATAACTGATTTTGTTAACCAAATTCGGATCCGAGTGCATGTATGTGTAATGCGTCCAGATGAATATTTTACGGAATCCCAGCAGCAGCGGAATGGCCAGAATCAGCAAGGGAATAAAACTGCAACTCATGGCTTCCGCCAGTCGACGGACCACGACACTCCAGGAAGCACGAAATAAATGGTGGCCCAGCACAAAAAACAGGGCGCTGGCCGAAATAATAAAAAACAGCAGCCATGCTGTGAGATAACTGAACAGGAATTGCCGCCAGCCATCGTTCATGGCAACGCCCAACCCCGCAGCGGCCGCCAGGGACAAAATACCTGCAATCAGGCCGCCGCTGATGATCGGCGCACCGAGTTCATCGAGATAGAACTGATCCTTCGGCCCCAGTTGTATGATTTTATTCGACACGTTATTCACGCTCCAATTACTTGAGCCTGTTTCGCACGGACTTGGGCAGCCGGCCGGCTGCAACTTTCTTCTGAGAAAGCTGCAACGCCCGGACATAAGCCACAATGGCCCAACGGTCCACAACGGGCACCTGATCTTTATAGGCGGCCATGACGGCAATGCCATTGGTAATTACATTGTAAATGCCGCCATCCGGCATAAATTTAACACCCGGACCTGTCAGGTCTGATGGCTGAACCCAGGAGCCAGCATCGGATGACCCGGCGGCACGCAATTTATTGACATATTGGTTGACCGTTCCGTTGCCCATACCATTAAAGCCGTGACAGGGCGTGCAGAAAATGTCAAATTCTTTCTGGCCGCGCAAGACCAGGCGGCGGGTGACAGGAACAGGGATTCTGGTAATAAATTGTCCCTTGCCATTTACCAGCTTTTGACCGAGCATAACACGGTCATATTGCGCGGCGTTGCGGATGGCGACATGGTCCTTAGGCCAGTTCCCGGGATAAGCCCGCGCTTCCGCCATGTTCACAAACGTAAAATCCTGCTGGGCCATGGTGCCGGCGATATGCGGGCGCATGCCGCGGTCATCGGCAAAAACCGGACTGCGGCGCTGCGGTTTAAGGTAAGGCATGCGGTCCATATCCTGAATAATTGCGAAGCGCGGGACGGTGGTGTACGAGTAGCGCCGCATGGCAATAATTCCAAATGGAATCAGCGCCAGGAGCACCAGATCACCCATGATATAAAAATTTCTTGTTCTGGCTTTCATCGTATTAATCCCTGATTTCTTCAACAGCGGCCGCGCCCAGCTTGGTGAGCAATTGCGACGTGGCTGACGGACTGTAAGACGGATCTGTAGCCTCAACGGCGATAAACATGCCGTCATCGGTTACCCGACGGAAGCGTTCCGCAGTAAACAACGGATGATAAAACTGGGGCAGGCGTGCCAGCACGAACAAGCCATGCACGACAAATACCGTACCGCCGAGGATACCCAGCGCAAACGCCATGGGGATATGGCCGGGCATTCCCCAGTAGGGTTTTCCGGAAAATATCATGGGATAAAGAAACGCGTTGCACAGCGGAGCCAGTGCGAGAATGGTAAACACGCCTCCCAAAGCCCCGGCAAGTGCAATCCATGGCAGAATGCTGGGACGCAGACCCATGGCTTTATCCATGCCATGGACCGGGAACGGCGTGTAACAATCCCATTTTTTGTACCCGGCTTTGCGCAAAGCAACCGCGGCATCCAGCAATGTTTGCACATCATGGAATTCTGCCAGCAGACCATACTTCTGCGGTTCCTTGACCACGGGTTCTACGTTGTGTGCGGTACTCATAACCACCATCTCACTAAAATCAGATCAACGATCCGATTATATTAATGTCCCGCCGCTGCGGCGGGTGAATCCTCATGCACATGGCCTTGGGCCTGTGGCAAAATACTCTTTACTTCTGACATTGCAATCATAGGCAAAAAGCGGCAGAACAATAAGAACAGCGTAAAGAATAACCCGATACTGCCGGCAAATGTCAACCAATCCACCCACGTCGGAGCGTAATTGTGCCAGGCACTGGGGAGAAAATCACGATTCAACACTGTGACGATAATAACGAAGCGTTCACTCCACATGCCAACAAGGCATAACAACGCCGCCGGCAGCGCCAGCCACCAGGTTGTACGGGCAAATTTGAACCAGAAAATCTGCGGCACCACGCAATTGCAGAACAGAATCAACCAGCCCATGCGCCAATAAGGTCCCATGATGCGGGTAAGGTAGGCAAACTGCTCGTAGCCATTACCGCTGTAATAGGCGATAAAAAATTCCATCAGGTAGATGTAGGTAACAATGGATCCCATGACCAGCGTGATTTTCGCCAGGTTGTCCAGATGCCGTTTGGTGATTAAATCTTTAAGGCCAAAGAGTTCGCGGGCCGGGATCGCCAATGCCAGCACCAGTGCAAATCCGCTGAAAATAGCACCGACGGTGAAGTATGGCGGGAAAATTGTTTCGTGCCAGCCCGGAAGCTGGGATACCGCAAAATCCGTACTGACCGTGGAACTGACGCCCAGCACCAGGGCGGTGGCCAAACCGGCCAGAATAAGGATGGTTCGCTCGTAGAGTTGCCAATGTTTCGCTGATCCACGCCAGCCCATTGCCAGAATGCCGTAAACGGTGTGCCGCAGACGCGTCTTGGAGCGATCGCGGAATGTGGCAAGATCTGGGATCATGCCGACATACCAGAACAGCAGGGACACGTTGGTATAGGTAAATACAGCAATGGCATCCCATAGCAGCGGGCTGTAAAAGTTGGGCCAGGCACCCATGACGTTGGGCACTGGTGCCATCCAATAGGCGAACCAGGGGCGACCGACGTGAATGCCGGGAAACAAGCCAGCGCAGACCACCGCAAAAACTGTGGTTGCTTCCGCGAAACGGTTGATGCCGGTGCGCCATTTTTGCCGGAACAAGAGCAAAATCGCGGAAATAAATGTCCCGGCATGGGCCAAGCCCACCCAGAACACAAAGTTAATAATCGGAAAGCCCCAGAACACGGGTGAATTGTTACCCCATACGCCCACGCCGGTAAATATGGCGTAAGTAATCATGACTCCCAGCACGCCCACCAGAGAGGTGGAAATCGCAAAGGCCACATACCAGGCCATGGGCGCGCGCGGGGCTTCCGCCACGCGGCAGATTTTTCGCGTAACTTCACGGAACGTAGCTTCGCCAAGCACTAAAGGTGCCTGGCTTACGCCGTCATCGAGCGTATTGTCGAAATCACCGGTCATGCCGGGAACCTGGGTTGTTGTCACCGATGCCATGAATTCATTTCCAAATCATCACAAAGCTCTATCCAATCAGGCAGGCCGGAAACCATTCCCAGCCGCCCGGTTACATCAACCCTTTTGGCGAAAGCGTTTCTTCCGGCAATGCCGGGTTAGGGTTCCAAACCTTAGGCAAATAGCGCGTCCGAGGCTTGGTATACAATTCCTTGTTGAGAATTCCATACATCCGATCCTGCTTCATGAGTTTTGCCACGCGGCTGTTTTTATCACGGATGTCCCCAAATACCAAAGCCTGCGACGGGCACGCCTGGGCACAGGCCGGGGTAATTTCCCCGTCCCGAATTCGACGATTTTGCCGTTCCGCCACCACGCGCACGGTTTCAATGCGCTGCACACAGTAGGTGCATTTTTCCATCACCCCGCGAACGCGGATGGATACCTGCGGATTTTTCTGTAAGGCGATCAGCGGATTCATTTCAGAACGCAGGAGATTGGGCGTATACAAATTATTAAGTGTTCCGCTGTTGTAATCAAAGAAGTTGAAGCGGCGAACTTTGTACGGGCAGTTATTGGCACAATACCGTGTACCAATGCAACGGTTGTAGGTCATCATGTTCAGGCCGTCAGCGCTGTGGCTTGTCGCCCCTACCGGGCAGACCGCCTCACATGGGGCGTTTTCGCACTGCATACACAAAATCGGCTCGTGGACGGCCTGCGGATTTTCTGATTCCGGCCCACGGAAATAGCGGTCAATACGGAGCCACTGCATTTCGCGGCCTTTTAGCACCTGCTCTTTGCCGACAATGGGAATGTTGTTTTCTGCCTGACAGGCGACAACGCAACTGGAGCACCCCACGCATGTTGTGAGGTCCACTGCCATGCCCCATTGGTAGCCGGTGTCGTAATGGTGTTCCTCCCAGAGGGAAACCGCGGTTGATTTTTTGTGGCCCATACCAGGGTCTTTCTGGAATTGGGCAAACGTCCCCTGATGAATAAGGTCCGGCACACGAGCGGCGATAGCGCGTTCACCGATCGTGCTGATAACAAAGTGATCCTGCGTGGTGGCCAGTTGATACGGCGTTTGAGTCACTTCCATTGCGACGCCTGAAAGCATGGTCATAGCATCGGTGGTGCGTAAGGTTCCAGCGTTAAATCCGGCGCCGTTGCCCACGTTGCCGCTATGGGTGCGGCCATAGCCCAATGAGATGGAAATGGAATTTTCCGGTTGGCCGGGCATCATATAGGTGGCGATGGCCAATTCGCGGCCGCCAACTTTCAGACGGATGATCTGACTTTCATGGCGGTTTAAGCCCATGGCCACGCCGGTTTTGGGATTAATTAGTGCGGCGTTATCCCAGGTCAGTCGCGTCATGGGATCAGAGAGTTCCTGCAACCAGCCATTGTTGGCGAATCGCCCGTCAAACACTTTGGAATCCGTACGAAAGACGACTTCCAGATGCTGATGGTCCAGTTTAACCTGCGCATTTTTCGCGATCAATTGGGCCAGAGCGGCATTGAGATTGCCTGCGGAAAAGCTCCCATGCAGCGGCTGCCAGGCGGTTTTTTCAACCGTGCCGTCAAAGAGGGCTTTTTTCCAACGCCAATCCGTGGATTTGATGCCCAATGTGCGCTGGACAATATCGTAGGCCTTTTGCAGCGGGTCTTGAATAACCAGCGCCATCACTTCCACCGCGCTGCGTCCGCCGAAAATCGGCTGAATCAGCGGCTGGACAATGCTTACCGACATATCAAAGGTTCGAGCATCGCCCCAATTTTCAAGATACTGACTTTCCGGCAAATGCCAAGTGCACAGAGCCGATGTTTCGTCCACGTAATCAGCCAGATGCACGGTTAATGGGACAGCCGCCAACAACTTAGCAAAATCCATATCAGCCGGCGCGTTATAAACAGGATTTCCGCCCAGTATCACCAAGGCCGAAATTTCCTTTTTCTTGATCGCGGCCGCCAGAGCCTCCATGGAGGCCAGGTGCGTGGGGCGATCGGGATTCATGACCGGGTAATACGTGACCGTGCGGCCCGTGTTGCCTAACGCGTCATTGATGCCGGCAATCAAGCCATGCAGTTCCGGCGGTTGATTGGCACCGGCCACCAGCACGCAGCGGCCCTTATGGGCCAGCAGATCAGCAGCCATCACTTCCAGGGTTTGGTCACCAGCGCCGATATTCACGTTGCCCGGCGTCGGGATTTCCACGCCCAGTACCAAGCCCTGTTTTTTAAGTTCAGCCGCCAGCAGACAGGCAACAGCGGGAACATCTTTGGCGGGAACGGGAATGCGATGCCGGGCATTTTCTGCCATGGAACCGGTCATGGTGAAAGTGGATTCCACCACATAAAGCCGATTCATGGACGTGGCACTTTGGCCATTTTCCGGATTGGTTAATTGTCGGCCCTTGGCAAAGTCCCGCGCGAATTTTACCGCCAGCGGATCGCCAACGAAAAAGTCCTGATCGAACGAGACAATTACCTGCGCGGCCGAAAGATCGGGAACGGCTCGGGCGGCTTGCGCAAATACCATGCGGAGACCTTCTCGGCCTGCATCATCAGAGATTGACTCATATTCATACCATTGCGATGCGGGCAGGGCATGAGCCATGCGTTTGTGCATATCCGCCAGGCTCGGCGATGAGGAACTGCCGGAAAGTACCGCCAGGCCTTTGCCGCCGGTTTTTTTGAAGCCGGCTAATTGTTCATTCCAAAAGGCTTCGAAGGTGGCCCAGTTGGAGTCCGCCGCTTTGCCTTGCGCATTGCGTTGCATAACAGAGCGGCTGCGGTCGGGATCATAGACATTCAGTACGCTGGCCTGCCCGTAGGCATCGCTGCCGCCGCGGTTAAGCACATGCTTGGGATTGCCATCGACTTTGATGGGCCGGCCATCAACACTGGTGACCAACATGCCTTGGGCCACGCCGCCAAGTTCCATGGCAGTGGTATATTGCACGGGTGTGCCGGGGTCACGGTTGGCGGGGCGATGGGCATAGGGCGCTAAAGTTTCCATGGGCCAGCGGCAACCGGCCAGTCCGGCCAGCGCAAAGGAAGCACCCATAATTTTCAGGAAGCGGCGGCGATTGGAACTCAGGAATTCCGAAGCGTTATTGGTGAATTCACGATCCACAAATTCGCGGAATTCCGGCGTATCGGCCAACTCATTTAAGCTGCGCCAGTATTCCTTACCGCTCAAATTATCCGTTTTCAGTGGTGGCATGTCTCACAATCCGTCAAAAGCTTGGTGCTGGGAATATGGTAACGCTTCATAAGATACTGGCCTAAATTTTTGGGAAGCGTGGCCACGGTCAGGCCCAGGTCTCCGGCCAGTTTTACCTTGTTTTTTCCAGTCCAGTTCAAATTGGTCACTTCATTGCGCGGCCGCAGGTTGGGGCCGGGATTTTGATGGCAGCTAAGGCACCAGTCCATGCTTAGAGGCTTGGCCTGAAAAACCCGTGTCATGTGATTGACCTGCCCGTGGCACACCAGGCAACTGATGCCCGCGTTGACATGGGCGGCGTGGTTAAAATAGACGTAATCGGGCAGTTCATTTACCTGTTTCCACGGAATCGGCATACCCGCCATTTTGGGATTGCCGGTGCCGTAGCTGTTTCTAAGCCATTGAAGCTTGGCGCTATTGGCGGCAATTTGGGTGTGGCAATTCATGCAGGTTTGCGTGGGGGGAATGGCGGCAAATGCAGCCCGTTTAACATCGGAGTGGCAGTATTCACAGTTAATGCCCAGCTTGCCGGCATGGAAAGCGTGGCTAAAGGGGACGGGCTGAATGGGTTGGTAGCCGACGTTAAGGGTTCGGGCGCTCCAGCCAAACCAGATGATCGCAACGAGATAAACCGGCACGATGGCACCAACCGCCAAAGTCACCAGGACCGCGGTGTTCGACCACTTGGGGAAGACGAAGAACGGTTTTTCACTCATGGTTCGCGTCGCATTCCTGTTTGGGCAACAATCTTCACCAGACTCTGCCATTGAGAGCTGTTAAAGTGCTGCGTTTTCGGCCTTGTCCCTTCAACCCTTCCAGAATCTTTCGTAAAAGACTGTGAAAGATTGCACAAAGTCTGCACAAGATAGTAATGCTGCGCTTTTCTTCCGTCAATACACGCGACTCGGAATTGTTATGCCGAAGTAGAAGTGTCACCCCCCCCGCCTTAGCCGAAATAGAAGTGTCACCCCCGGAAAAGGTGTCAGGTACCATTTTTCCCACGGCCGATAGCAAACAATTACTGACGTCAGGCGGAAAATGGTACCTGACACCTTTGTTTCGGCCCTGAAATCCCGGCACGCGATCTGCAATTCAGATTAATCGGCAAAAAAACCGCGGATTACGCCGATTACGCGGATCAACGTCGGGCGTTAATGCTGCGAGACCGCCTCTGATACCCGGTGCCCGCTGGTTTGCGAATCTACTGCTACTTGAGGGAAATGGCTTGCTTATTGAAAAGTAAAGGAACATACTTGATATTGTCAATAATATGATCAAGTGGACAGGCGGCGGGTGGTTGTTAATGAATGATGGCCGCAGCCGAGGCCTGAACGGGCGTTGGGTGTAAAAGAAAAGGAAGCGTGTTGCATGAACTGGAAACTGGCGGTTGGAATCGTTCTAATTGTATTGGGCGGGGCAGCTTTAGCGTTTAAGGGTGTGACCTGGTATAGCCGCAAGCCGATCATTCGCATTGCCACGGTACACATGGATGTAACAGTCAAACATAAACTGTTTGCCGAACCGATTGTGGCCGGTCTGGCCATTGCTGCGGGCATAGTTCTGGTAGTGCTGAGCCGCAAGTCACCGCGTGGGTAAAGGGAAAGTTTTTCGGAAAAGGGATGTCAGATGCCACTTTTGACCGGTGGCAATCGGCCACCGCTCGCCAACGACAGTATTACTGATGCAGATAATTGCTGGGCCGGAAAAAGTGTCAGGTGCCTTTTTTTGTGGGCGCGATGCCGGATGTTTCTGGTACAGCGTAATCAGCCGGGGTTGAATAGCGATACCCAGCGGGATAGGGCATGCCGTTAGGGCTTTTCGCATGCAGTCGGTGGGATTTGCAAGGGGCTGATAAGGGTGTAGAATTCCGAGCATTGCTGGGCTTTTAAAACCGTCGGAATAATGGTCGTAACTCACTCCGCCGGGAACTGACCGGCCCCATCATTCTTCCGGGAGGTCAGCGCACGGTTTTCTGCAAAGGAAGTCCTACTATGAATTGCATGCGATGCACGCTGCGTCTCCGGCGAGGGCTTCTCGGGCATGCGCGGGTACTGACTTGTGCGTTTGCATGTGTCCTGATGCTGGCGCTTGGTTCCCAGAGGGCCATCGGCATGGACCTTCCGTCCTACAACCTCGATTCGCTGGCCTTCATGGCGCACGACATTGTATCTGGCCGCATTGTTTCAGTACGCGCCGGTGTCGTTGAAGTAAAAATCGAGGTTATTTACGCAGGCAAGCTGCGGGCAGGCTCGGATATCTCCGTGGATCTACCCAGCTTTTTTTTTGAGATCCCGCGCAGTGATGGCAAGGGCAGCGCGCCGGGCCCGGGAGATCGGCTCATTTTCTTCCTTATCAAGGGCCGTCCGGGGCTTTTCTTTCACCCCCCACCAGGCTCCTACGTTCTCGTGTCTTCCGGACTGAAGCTGATCGAGGGTCATCGGGTCTACGGGTTTTACCAGCTCACCAATCCGGGGGGATATCTCGGGGGGCCGAATGCGCCTTTTGGAAAGAAAGGGTCGCAAACCCTGAAGCGTTTCGTAGCGTCGCTGCAACAAAGTATTAAGCGGGTACAAACTACAAAGACCTTCTTCGAGACACCGCCAAATCGGAAACAAATTCCGCGCCTACTCTCAATGCTGAAACGGCGGTCCGCCTTGGACGGAGGGAACATAGGCCCCGAGGATGCCATCGAGGATGCCGCGGCCGAACGACTGGCGCTTTTCCGCGATTGCCCCAGCGCGATCCTCCCTGCGATAACCTACGCAAGCCACATTGGTTTTCAGGCATCAGTAGCACTCCCTTCGGCTTTGGCTACCCCCGCCGGCCGCGACCTGTGGTTGGCTTGGTTGGGAGACCCCAAAACGCCCATGCGTGTTAAGGAGGCGCTTGCCGCGGGCGCTTCCGCTTTGGGCGTGAACTACTGGATGTATGGCTCGTATGGCGGTCCGGTGCTGAAGCAGGGTGCTGCGCGTGGCCGGCGCGTAACCCGCTCGGTCAACGGGAATTACATGGCAAGGCTGGCAACTCTGGCGTTGCGATTAAGGCGCAACAAGCCATTTTTTCAATGGTTGATGGGGCAATGGGATTTTCTAATCCGCTGCAATACCGGCGTTCCGCTCGGGCTGCCTGTCGCGAGTGTCCGGAGCGATATGACTCATGCTTATCTTATCCTGGCGCGACGAGAAAAGGCCGGAGTCAATCGATGGCAAAAAACCGCGATTAACATGGTCCTACGGGATATGGCGGCATTTTTGTTCTGTTGCGATAATTCCGGCAATGAGGCCAACCGGCCCTCCTACGATCTGGATTCTTTGGCCTTTCTTGCCCATGACATCGTATATGGTCGCATCGTCGCAATACACGATGATGACGCCGTGGTTAAAATCCAGACCGTCTATTACGGAAACCTGCGAGAAGGGGCGGAAATTAAAGTTGCAACATGCAGTGCGTACAGAGTTGCAGACCGCAAATACGCAACCAAGGGTTTCAAGACGATTCCTAGCCGCCGGACCCCGACGATCATGTTAGGTCTCAGACCACTGCAGCCTGGCGTTAATGTTTTTCTATTCCTGACCCCCATTAAATATCGGAGCCGGTGCATATTCAACTTGCCGGCAGGCACATTAGTGGAGCTTCCATCGGGTTTGGGACCGGCTCTGGAACATTTTGTCAGTGCGCACTCGCCGCCACTCTTCTCCGTCCCGGAGGGTGCACTGGTGCCGGTTCCTTCAGGCGTTCAGGTAGTCATGGCAGGTCGTGTCCGCCGATTTTTCTTCAGATCCGAGGGCCATAAGTATTATTTGGCTAACCCAACGTCGTTTGGGGAACATTCCTGGCCCACGGTGCACGCATTCGTCGGGGCGCTGAAGCGATCTTTGCAACGGGTCGGCCCCGTTCGTACGGATTTCAAATCCGCGCCTCAGGCAAAGCTGACACCGCGACTGCTTGCGCTGCTCCGAAGTCGGGAATCCGTGCAGCGGTGGAACGGCGGCTATGCAGATAGCATGGCGTGGGCCGCCACGAGGGACATCGCACGGTCCCACAACCCGCAGGCAATAGCGGGCGCTCTTTCCAGTCCCCATCTGTGGAAGGCGGTTGAAGGGCATGCAAGGGCGTTTTTTTTCAAACTCGCAACACCCACGGGACGAAACCTATGCCTGAGTGTCTTGGGGGATCCAAAAGCACCGGGGGACACACGCTATTGGATCGCCGCGTATTTTTCGACGCTCGGCATGCAATTTTGGCGGGATGGGACAGGCAATACTGTCGTCCATGCGGAGCACAAACCTGCCAAGCCCTCGGAAAAGCATCGCGCCAACGGGCATTACATGGAGCGTGTTGCTCGTTTGACTCTCCGCATCAGGGACGATAAGCGGGAGTTTGAGCCCCTCGTACGGTCTTGGAATGAGTTGATCCAGTCCTATACCGCAACGCCCGTTGCGACCAAAGATGGCGGCGTGAGGAGGGATATGGAACGCGCCGATGCTATTCTGAAGTCGGCTAAGCGCGGCGGGGTGCTCAACGTGTGGCAGAGCACCTCGGTGAAGAAACTCAGGCGAAGCATCGCAGCGTTTTTGCGGGAATGATAACAGCTTCATCGCCGTCTTAGGGTGGTGGGTCCTTTATGCCATGGGTCGCTGCAACTTCAGCCGCGGAGCGGCAAACAGTTGCACGGGCGGCGGCCAGCGATCGGGTTTTCCATAGGCATATATCGGTTAATTCTCTACGCGGTATCGCGTCCAGATAATGCCGCCAGGAAGTCGTTTGATTGACTTGAGATGAAGCGCTTTCGCGTGGTGCGACGTATGCCCTTTTGGCGCGTCAAATACGATGGGTGATCCAATCGAACCGTCCGCAACCGGGACAATGACGTGACTGATTTCATCGATGAGAGACGCTTGCAGGAACGCCCCCCACATAATCCCACCGCCATCTATGCGGATCGTCTTTACCCGGAAAACCTTGGACAACTTTGTGACGGCTCGTTCCAGGTCGATGGAGGTTTTTCCGGCAAAGATATAAGACACCTGCTTTTCTCGGAGGTGTTTCAAGTACGCTGTCGAAACCTTTTCCGTCAAAACCTCAATAACATGCTCCGAACTGACCATGTTGGAATCCCAGAAGCATTTTCCACCCGGGTCAATCACCACGGCGTAGGTTTTTGCCGAATGGCGGCCGACGAAGTCCTTCCTGGAAATTGACGCATCCGCCCGGCCGAGCCGGTGAGCCTTGCTGCTGGAAAATTCCTGCATGGTCTTGCGGCCTACCACCCAGGCGTCTGACTTAAAAGTTTCGGCAGTGCGTTCAAATAGTCCCGCAAGATTCCGCACTGGCCAGTTGCGGGTTTGGATCCGTCCGTCAATGGAGCTAAGCATATGAGCGACGATGTACGGCTTGGTCATCTGAGGATCTCCTTGTGTTGGTCAGGATACTTCACAATTCCCTTGCGGGCCCAGGCGACTTGTAAGTGCCCATGCTCCAAGACATCTTAGGTTTCCGCAACCTGCGGGTCACTTGCGGCCGCTCGGGCGCTTCAACGGCCAACCATTTTTTGTAAGTTTTCCGGATAGCGTGCACCTTGAACCGGGATTTTTGATGCCACCGTTTCCAGGTCGCTTATTTCCGCCGGTGAAAGCTGGACTGACACGGCTCCGATATTTTCTTTCAGGCGATGCGGCTTGGTCGTACCGGGAATGGGAACGATCCAGGGTTTTTGGAAAAGCAGCCAGGCCAAGGCAATTTGGGCGGGGGTCGCTTTTTTCTGTGCTGCAAATTTTCCAATGACATCGACCAGCATCTGATTGGCCTTTCGGTTTTCTTCGCTGAAGCGCGGCACCTTCAGGCGAAAATCATCACCGCTGAACTTCGTGTCCGCGTTAATGGCACCCGTGAGGAAGCCTTTGCCCAAGGGACTAAAGGGTACCAGGCCGATCCCCAATTCTTCCAGCGTGGGCAACACTTGCGATTCCGGTTCCCGCCACCACAGGGAATATTCACTTTGCAGGGCCGTAACCGGTTGGACGCTGTGCGCGCGGCGAATGGTTTGCGCTCCGGCTTCGGACAGGCCGAAATACTTCACCTTGCCGGCTTGAATCAATTCCTTTACGGCGCCCGCCACATCTTCGATGGGTACGTTGGGATCAACGCGATGTTGGTAGAGCAAATCAATGGTCTCAGTCTTCAACCGTTTGAGCGAGCCTTCCACCGCCTGCTTGATGTGCGCGGGGCGACTGTTCAAGCCTGCGGCTCCCGGGCGATGGTCCGACCCGCTTAAATCGAATCCAAACTTCGTGGCAATGACCACTTGCTTGCGGAAGGGTGCCAAGGCTTCGCCTACGAGTTCTTCATTGGTGAACGGGCCGTAGACTTCGGCGGTATCAAAAAATGTAATCCCCTGATTCACTGCGGATTGAATCAGTGCGATCATTTCCTGTTTGTCGGCCGCCGGCCCGAGGCCAAAGCTCATGCCCATGCAGCCGAGACCCAAAGCGGAGACGTCCAATCCACTACTACCCAATTTGCGCATTTGCATAAAAAACTCCTTATCAAGAACCATATTGCTGGTCACTCACTTTTTCCAGCCAATTCACAGGGCTGCCATTAAGCTTCTCATGAATGGCGATATGCGTCATGGCGGTGGTGGCAGTTGCGCCATGCCAATGCTTTTCGCCCGGGGCAATCCAGACCACATCTCCGGGATGAATTTCCTGTCGCGGTTCTCCCCAGCGCTGTGCCCAGCCGCAGCCGGCGGTGACAATCAGCGTTTGGCCCAGCGGGTGCGTATGCCAAGCGGTGCGTGCGCCAGGTTCAAAGGTGACGCTGGCACCGGCAACGCGTGCGGGTTCCGGCGGTGCCAGAAGCGGGTCGATACGGACGGTGCCGGTAAACCAATCAGCCGGGCCTTTTCCGGAAGGTTGCGATCCGCTACGTTTTATTTCCATAAGGTGTCTCCAAAAAGACGACTCCGATTTATTTTAGGCACTGCGCAAAGGCCACGCTCGTGCACCATCTCATCGCGCCTTGCGCATGGCGATGAGTATGCCCAGCGATGTCATGCGTCGAATGCGGTGATTGATGCGGCCGCGCTGATTTCGCACGGCGGCGCAGAAGATTTCTATGACGCTGTACAGGCCGAATTTCAGAGTATTTTCTACTATCAATTTAAGAGCCTTGGTGGCGGACAGCTGATCGGTCATTTGAATGCGGGCCAAGCCGTTGGCGTAGGCGGCGCGGCTCAAATAGTGCAATGTCACGCGTTCCGGAGTTACCCAATGACGGATTGCCGCACGCGGAGCATAAAACATGCGATGGCCGGTGTTCAGAGCCTGCGTAATAAAGTAAGTATCGCCACCAGCCAATACCGTGCGGCCCTGCCGATCCAGATCTGTGCGGAATGAATTTACATCTTGCAACACGCATCGGCGAATGGCCAAGTTGGCGGAAATGGCCTCTCCACCGGTAAATAATTCCCGCACCTCCTGCCCATAATCCACCGAACTAAGCAGATGTTCGGAGCGATGTGTAAGCCACGGCGGCTTTTCCACAGCCTGCCACCAGAGCGTCACTTTGCCCGCCACCACATCGGCAGGCCGGGTTTCAAACACTTCCATCAATCCCAAAAGCCACTGCCGGTCCACCCCCACATCATCATCCAGAAATGCCAGAATTTCCCCACGAGCTTCAGCCAAGGCACGGTTGCGCGCGTGGCTGGCCCCCGCCTGTGCTTCTACCACGCAGCGCAACGGGAACGGCATATTTTTTTCGGCGGCCTGGCAAACCGCTACGCTTTGATCCGTGCAGGCATTGGCGATAATCAGCAATTCCACCGTTTTACCAGAGGGAATTTCCAACTGCGAAATACTCTCCAGTGTTTGGCCCAGCAGTTCGGCACGGTTGTGCGTGGGAATAATGATGCTGATATGTATTTCTGAAACCATGTTCACGGCCAAGATTCTACCGGAGGCTGGAGGGATTGTCTTTTTTGTGACAGCACCCGGGTTTACAATCCGGCAGCCTCGGGCATAATGCTTCCGCGTAGTAATTGGAGCCTTCATGGAAAAATCTAAAGCATCAGACAGCAACGCCAAGCCGCGGATTCTTACCGGTGATACCCCTACGGGCCGGCTGCATCTGGGCCATTTTGTCGGCTCACTGGAAAATCGGGTGCAACTTCAGGATCAATTCGATTGCTACTTCATTATTGCCAATGCCCACGCGTTTACCACGCGGGCGGAGCAGCCGGCGGATATCCGGCAGAGTGTTATGGATATTGCCGCCGATTATCTGGCTGCGGGCATTGACCCTAAAAAAAGCACCATCTTTGTGCAATCGGAAATTCCGGCCATTGCAGAACTGACTTTTTTCTTCAGCATGCTGGTGCCATTTTCCCGTCTGATGCGCAACCCCACCATAAAAGATGAAATCCGCGATAAAAATCTTGGTGACAGTTACAGCTTCGGCTTTCTGCTGTATCCCATTGGGCAAATTGCCGACATTCTGGCTTTTCGGCCAGCTTTAGTGCCGGTGGGGGAAGACCAATTGGCCCATTTGGAATTAACGCGCGAAGTGGCCCGGCGGTTTGACCAGATCTATTGTGGTGTTGATCCCCAAACGCCGGATGAACATTATGTGCAAAGCGGTGGATTATTTCCCGTCATTGAGCCGCGACTGGGCCGTGTGCGCCGGCTGGTGGGCACTGGCGGCCCCGGTCCGCACGGGCAGTTGCTTAAAATGAGCAAATCCCTGAATAACGCGATTTATTTAAGTGATGATCCGGATAGCATCCGGAAAAAAGTCATGTCCATGTATACCGATCCCAACCGGAAAAAGGCTACCGATCCCGGCAGCGTGGAAAATAATCCGCTGTGGATATTTCATGAAACCTTTAATCCAGACACCGCGTGGGTTAAGGAAACCGAGGAAAAATACCGCGCCGGAGGCATCGGGGATGTGGAATGCAAGAAAAAACTCGTTGAGGTGCTGGTGGCACTGATTGAACCCATGCGCCAGCGGCGTCTAACTTTTGAAAATGATCCGGCACAACTTCTGGCCGTGCTTCAGGACGGCACCGCCCGCGCCAACGCGGTTGCAGAGGAAACACTGCGCCTGGCCAAGATCGCCTTGAAGCAGGACTTTCTGCCCCGGAGCCTGTCTCATTAACCACCGGGTTGCGCCGGCGTGATTTGTTCATCTTGGGGGAGCATCGCGTCAGAGCACCGTGGTGATAACCCGGTGGTTGGTTGGCGGCACTGGATCAACCACCGGATTGCCATCCGGTGCTCGGCAGCACGACCCGCTAAATAAAAAAGGTACCTGACACCTTTTTTTAATCGGTGGACGCGGAGCACCGTGGTGACAACCCGGTGGTCGGTTGGCGGCAGGAGCGATACCACCGGCAGAGCCGGCGGCTATGTGGAATACGGCAGATTTACTTTTTTTTAAGAGCGATCTGGGGCTGATTATGCTTCGTTTTTTTGCCAGCGAAGCAGGATGTCCGGGCCGACGCATTGGGGCTTTGCGAATTTTACTCCGGCGGCTTGGTTGATGGAGTCTAAGCGGATGCCTTCCACGGCGTGCCGGGCGTTTTGATCTCCGGCAAGTTTGGGCGCAATAAATACCAGGCCTTCATCCAGCAGGTTTTTTTGCAGCATGGAACCCAGTACTTTCGGGCCGCCTTCTACCAGGATATTGGTGAAGTTGTGCCTTCCAAGTTCCGTGAGTGCTGCTGCCGGGTCAAGGGTGCCATTTTTATCCACGCCAATGCCGATGCACTGTACGCCAAGTTGCATTAATTTTCGCGCTCGGCGCAAGCCTGTCCCCGTTAAGGATTTGTGGTGAAATACCAGGGTGGCGGTTGTGGCGGCGGTGCGTACCAACTGCGAATTCAACGGCAAGCGGCATTGGCGGTCCAAGATAATACGCGTTGCTGTGCGGCAAACAGGCCGCTTGGCCGGCCGGGCGGTAAGCACGGGATCATCGGCGAGAGCCGTGCCGATGCCCACCATAATGCCATCGACTCGGCCGCGGAGTTGATGCACCAGTTCGCGTGATTCGGGGGAACTGATCCATTGAGATTTGCCGTTGCGGTCCGCGACGCAGCCGTCGAGTGTCTGGGCCCATTTGGCGATAACATAGGGCTGCTGCGTGGTGATCCATTTTATAAAGGGTCGGTTTAATTCCCGGGCTTGGGCCTCGAGGGTGCCAAGGTCCACAAGAATTCCCGCCCGACGCAACTCAGCAATTCCTTTGCCGCACATCAGAGCATTGGGGTCCTGCATAGCCACAACAACGCGTTTAATTCCTGCCGCGATAATAGCCTGCGTGCAGGGGCCGGTCTTGCCGGTGTGGCAGCAGGGTTCCAGCGTAACGTAAAGCGTGGCATTGCGTGGCGCCGCGGTGTTGGCTAGAGCGTTTATTTCCGCATGGGGGCCGCCAAAACTGTGATGCCAGCTTTGCCCAAGGATGGTGGCATTCCGCACCAGCACGGCCCCGACCATGGGATTAGGCTCTACCCACCCCTGCCCCCGCCGCGCTAACCGCAGGGCCAGGGCCATATAGTGGGAGTCGAGGGCAGATAATTCGCGAAAGGGCATTATTTCTCCAATATTCGAATATAGGGTCAGCGAATGCGGCCCCACGCGGCATCCGGAATTTTGTTTACTTTATAATATCATACTGGATATAATCCATTAGAGGCCTATGGTTAACTTTTTATAGGAGTCTGATCATGACGCACTTTTCAGGAAGAAGACAAATCGGCAAATGGCTGGTTGCAACTTGTGTGGCGGCGGTAATGGCAACGGCATGGGGTGGTGCGTCGCAGCAGGCTTCCGCCGCTCGGCAGGGAGTGTCCACGGCAGCGCTGATGGACATGGTCTTACCCAACACCGTCATGCACGCAGTGCCCATGCGCGACGCTGTACAGTATCTGCGCAACATGACCGGCGCGAACATATTTGTGAACTGGAGCGCACTGGAAGGTGCGGGCATTACCAATATTGCGCCCATTACTCTGCATCTGCGGAATGTCTCCATGCGGAAAATTTTGTCCGTCATGCTGCAGGAAGCGTCTCCCAGTGCGGGGTTGGTGGATTATGTCAGCCAGAATGTTCTGACCATCACCACGCGTCAGGAGGCCAACACGCACCTGGTTACCAAAGTTTATCCGGTAGGCGATCTGGTCATGACTGTCCCTAATTTTACCGCACCAACGTTTAATTTACAGAATCAGAGCAGTACCAGCGGTGTGCAAGTCAGCAGCGGTTCCAGCGGCGGTGGCGGGGGAGGCGGCGGAAATTCTAATCTATTCGGCACCACCGGCAGCGGAGCTGGTGGCACCAATACCCCCGTGCAAAGTACCACCCAGCGGGCGAAGTCGCTAGTGGCGCTTATTGAGGGTACTGTGCAGCCCAATATCTGGACGTCCAACGGCGGCCCGGCGACGATTATTTATTTTAATCGCGAACTTGTGGTCAGCGCGCCGGTTTATATTCAGCAGATGATCAGCGGAAGCAATTAAAGTCCCCAAATCCATTCCCGACTTGGGCGACACTGTCGCACGGCACCGCCGGTAGAGTCGGCGGCTTTGTAAGGGGCGGATTGTCTATCCCATGCTTTTTTTGGCGGTCTGGTTGTGAAGACCTTTACACCAGTTTTGCGAGCTATTTTTTTTACAGTGATATGCTCCACGCTGGCGGGAGCTTCGCGGAGCCTGTACGCGGGCGCATCCACAACATCGGGTGGTACCACAGCAAAAACGGTTACTGACGTTACCAAGACCCCTCCAGCATCCCCGGCGACTACACGACCGGATGCCGCGTTGCCAAAAGATCGGAATTACCGGCCGGCGCAAATCGGGCAAGTTATTTTTGTGCTCAACGATCCATCGCTGCTGGAACACTCCTTGCCGGCCGTAACTTTTCATCGCAAAACGCTTTCAGAGATGCTTAGCACATTCAGCAATTTAACAAATACCAACGTTGCAGCGGGTTGGGCCGCGATGGCCCAGGCGGGCATTAAGGCCAAAGACCGGGTCACGCTGGTTTTGCCGAGGCAGGGATATAAATTAGATCTGGTGGCCGTACTCAAAAAATTCGCACCGCATATCCACATGGTGATTTCCGCGGATCAGAATGTTATTTTTCTCACTACCCAGGCTGCGGATAATCAGCATTTAATCATGCGAACGTATTGGCTGGAGGATTTAATTGCCAATCTTCCACGTTATGTAAATCCCAAGTCATTTGAAAAGAAAAAAGCCCAGGCGGAAAAATCGCAGCAATCTGCTGCGGGCACCGCGGAAAGCCAGAAACATTCCTCCGGTGAAAATAATAATCGCGATACCCAAAGCAACATTGTGCAACTGATCAGCAATCATGTTGAGCCGAAGATATGGCTGGATCATGGAGGCAAAGCCAGCATCAGTCAGGTGGGCAACAAAGTCATTGTCATTGCCCCGGCCAGCGTGCAGGCCCTGCTTCAAGGTCCCGCGCACTACAACCCCAATGCCGCTCCACTTTTTATGACATTCTCATATTGAAGGCGCATTACTTCATGCTCGCCTGTTTGAGTATCAGCTTGGAGGCCTGATTGCTGGCCACGTTCAAAGCACCGAGTGTTTCCGCGGCGGCAGAGCGTACCTTCGCATTGGTTTCATGCGAGACCTCATGGATCAGGCTGTCAATTTGCGAACTGCCAAGATGGTTGCCCAAGTTTCGGGCCGACTGGGCTAAGCTCATATAAAAAGCGTAGCGGACGCTTTCAGGATTTGACTGGCTGTTCAAAGCCGCATGCGCCAGAATCCGCTGAGCCTCTGGATTGCGAATTTGCCCTAACGTTCCCGCTACGGCAATAATCACCTTGTTGTTTTGCGATTGCAGTGCCAGCTTCAGGGCCGGTATCGCACGGCTCACATCATAAAGGCAGGAGCGGTTCATAGCCATGAGCTTTAATTCATGGGCCGCGGTTACTGCGAAGCGTACCGATTCCTTGCTGCTGATGGGCTTACTGCCCAGGCGGGTCAAGATTTCGGTATAGGCCTGACCGATGGAGCCGGCCGTGGCCCCTGTCGGGATTTCTCCGATAGCGGGTGCATTGACAAATTGTGCGTGCAGCTTGGGCAGGTCAGAGGCGGACCCCATGACCAGAACCGGGGTGGACCGCAGCCGGTAATCGGTGGCGGCATATTGCTGATATTGTGCGACCGCCGCTCCGCCCGGCACAATCACCAGTCCGATGTAGGGCGCGCCCATGGATTCAGTGACAGCCTGGGCTACGGAAGCCGCACCAATGACCTGATAATTGGTTCGCAGACGAGCCTTCATCTCGTTACGGACTTGAATATCGGGATCCACCAGCAACAACACTGGCTTGGTGGACTGTGCGATGGCTTGGGCCAGCGTTGGAATGACTTCATCTGAACCGGTGAACGCTTTGGCCGGATTGGCCCGAGCCAAAGCACT
Organism: Planctomycetota bacterium; assembly: GCA_021805985.1. Classification (GTDB taxonomy): domain Bacteria; phylum Planctomycetota; class Phycisphaerae; order WQYP01; family WQYP01; genus JAMDCX01. The sequence continues at coordinate 38,892 of JAJZDN010000032.1, forward strand.
GGCGGCTTGAAATCGGACGGCTGGATCTGGGTACGCCAAAGCCTGAATTAAAGGTGACGGCGTTTTCCCCTTACCCACCAGGCCATCCACGCCGCCGGTCTGCTGCAACGCCCTAAGCGTTTTTAGAACCAGCGGGCTGTTATCTGCGCCTAAGGCAATATGCAATACAGGATTAAGATAGCGGGGGCCGGCGGCAACTGCGTAATAATGGGCATTGGGCATGCCAGGCTTCACGGTCGGATCTTTGGCTCCGGCCGGCAGATCCACGCCGCGTCGTAAGTCAGCGGCCAGCCAAAGGCTGATGGCCGCTGAGTTTTTGGGATCCAGCTTCAGCACGGCCTCGCAGGCTCGCATGGTTTGAATATCTTTCCAGATCGGGGTCGGAACAGGTACGCCGATAACATCGTTGAGGCCTTGGTCATAATACCAGACCGGGTTGGTGGCCTCATTGGGATTATTAGCGGCAACGGATGGCTCATTGTGATAGTAGCTCTCAGCGAGCCACAGATACAATTCCGCAGCCGAGAGGTGATTAAATCGCCCGGTAGGATCAATTTTGGAAATGGCGATTCGCGCCGCTTTTTGGAGATCAGGCGGGGTATTTTTATCGTTAGCAATTTGCACCAGATACGGCAACGCCTGGGGGTAGCCGATGTTACCGAGCACCTGAACAATTTGAATTTTTTCCGGGGTTGACGGCGTCGCGAGTTGCCGCACCAATGGATTTATAAGCGACTTGCCAATATCACTCATCATTTGAACGATGGTGGGGCCATAGCTGGAATGAGATGGGCTGTTGAGAAAATGAATGAAGAATGGCACGGAAAATTCACCGGCGGCGTTCAGCCGCTGACGGGAAACGACATACGCGCGGGGACTATTTACCATCACTTTGATCGCTGCGATGATGCGATCTGGGTTGCGGGCCACCATCAGGTGCCCCTTTTGCACCAATGCGGATATGGTTGCGGAAACCTTTTTCAGAGGCTTATTCTGCTGGTTGCCAATAAGTATTTCCGAAACGTTCCGGCCGTTGGCCGCGGCCTCAAACGCCCGCATCGCGACAACTGGTGACGGGCTGGCCGCTAAGAACGCTTTCCCGCAGTCTTGTGCGAGCTTTTCCTTGCCTAAAAGGGAATAGTGTAAAAATAGATCAGCATCATTAATGAGTTTGGCCGAGGGCTTGGCAGCCATCATGGCGGCGGAGGCCTGCTGCGCCTGGGCCTGATGGGCGGGTATGGCGGTAATCAGCAACGCTGCAGCTAAGGCGGCACTGCCGAGCAGGCGCTGGATCAACCGAGTTCTTTTTTCCGGTTGCCCTTTGGCGACACTTGGCAGCGGGACTGAATTTCCCGACAGGTTGTAACCCATTTGTTGCGCCCGTTGGGTAGAGAGGGATTTGAGCATAAAGCCTCCGAAATATGTTTCGCGTTCTATATAATGTAAAGAGTCGGTTTTACCCGCTCCGCCTAACAGCTTCCCCGGTCACATCGGCTTGACAGAATCGCCCTACCTAAGCACGCGAAGGCATTATTTCTCCACGCGCTTGGGCTGCGGCGCTATCGCACCAGTCAGTGCCGTGGTCAAAAATGGAACCTTCCCTGCCACGGCGAGTGCCGATTATAGACCACTGGGGCAGGGTGTCAAAGAAAAAAGCAACCAGGAATCCGGAATCCGGAATCTGCCAGGCCTCCAAGCGGCCTCTTCAACCCCCTTGACACTCCGGTTATGCTGGATTAAATGCAAACTGATGCCCGCCATTTTCTATCCCCGGACGGCCCCGTGGCCCGTCGTCTTAAAAACTTTGAACTCCGCCCGGAACAGGTCGAAATGGCCGCTTCCGTGGATGAAGCCTTTGAGAATAACCACCATCTTGTGGCCGAGGCCGGCACGGGTGTGGGAAAGTCATTCGCCTACCTGATACCGGCCATCCGGCAAGTGGTGGAACACAACCGCCGGGTCGTTATTTCCACGCATACCATCAGTCTGCAGGAACAGTTAATAGAAAAAGACATTCCTTTTTTACGAGCCGTTGGCGGCCAGGAATTTTCGGCGGTGCTGTGTAAAGGGCGGGGCAATTATCTTTGCCAGCGCCGCCTGGAGCAATCGTTAACCAAGATGGAAGTGCTGTTTCCGGATATGCGCCAGCGCGATGATCTGGAAATGATTCAACGCTGGAGTGAAACCACAACCGATGGCTCGCTTTCATCCCTGCCGCGGCAACCCTTGTGGCAAACCTGGGATAAGGTGGCGGCGGAGCACGGCAACTGCATGGGGCGGCGCTGTAAATATTATGACAAGTGTTTTTACCAGGCCAGCCGCCGAAGAATTCAACACGGCCAGATTCTCATTTGCAACCATGCGATGTTTTTCGCTGACCTGGCTTTGCGCCGCGTGGGATCAGGCATTTTGCCAAAATATGATCTGGTCGTACTGGATGAGGCCCATACCATTGAATCGGTTGCGGCTGATCACCTGGGGCTGAAAGTATCTGAATCGCAAGTCGAGTATCTCTTGGGAAATCTTTTAAGCGCTCGTCAGGATCGCGGCTTTCTGATGTCACTGCAGGACAAACTGGCGTTGCCCGCAAAGATGGCGGTGGACGCCACGCGCGCGGAAGCGGAAAAGTTTTTTGAAAGTTTAGCGCATTGGAGAAAAGAAAAAGCTCCCTCCAACGGCCGCATCCGCGATAAGGATATTGTGGATAATAAGCTGTCGGCATCTGTTGATTCTCTTGAGAAATCTCTGCGGGTTATTCTCCATGAATTGACCCGCCAAAGTACCATTGACTTCGGAGAAGTTACCGATGACCCGACAGAAGGCGCTCCCGCCACGGGCAAACAGCAGCAAATTGAACGCGATATTTTTGAGCTTACCAGCCTGGCCAACCGTTGCCACGCGATGTCCGTTTCCGTCAAAGCGCTTATAGAACAGGAGCAGCCCGATTCCGTTTACTGGATTGAGGAAACCGGCAAAACGTTCCGGAAAATCGCGTTGAATTCCAGCCCCGTGGATGTGGCGGCCCACCTGAACGCCAATTTGTTTAATTCCGATCAGATTAAATCGGTGATACTTACAAGTGCGACGTTGGCGGTGGGCCGCGGGGAGCAGGGTAAGGCAAAGCATGGTGCTGAACCCGCAAATTCCAACGCCGGAGAGATGAAAAATCTGGAATCAAAGCCCGTAAAAGCTGATAATCGGTCCAACTCGCCGTTCGCATTTTTTCGCAAGCGGATCGGTTTGGATACAGGCAAGGAGATACAACTCGGTTCGCCGTTTGATTATCCGAATCAGGTCACGCTATATCTGGAAGGCAGCTTGCCCGATCCGGAAGAACCGGCATTTCTCCATGCTGCCATGGAACGCGCGATGCACTACATCCGGGAAAGTCAGGGGCGGGCGTTTATTTTATTTACAAGTTACGCGACGCTGGGAAAAGCATCGAAAATTCTAGCACCGCAATTATCCGCATTGGGCTATCCCATGCTGGTCCATGGCGGGGAACTGACGCGCGGGCAGCTTTTGGCGCAATTTAAGGCGGAAGACCACAGCGTTTTATTGGGCACCGATTCATTCTGGCAGGGTGTGGATGTGCCGGGTGAGGCGTTATCTAATGTCATTATTACACGCTTACCTTTTTCTGTACCAGATAAGCCCATTGTAGAAGCGCGGATTGAATCCATAAAAAGCGCGGGTGGTCATCCCTTCAAAGAGTATTCAATTCCTGAAGCCGTGATAAAATTTCGCCAGGGCTTTGGCCGCCTGATCCGCACGCGGCAGGACAAAGGCATCGTCGTGGTGCTGGACAAACGCATTGTCACCCGCAGCTACGGCCGCTCCTTTCTCGAATCACTACCCCCCTGCCGCGTTGTGCGCGTTTAAACCATTCCCCGCACGTCACGTAGCGCATGCCCACAGTATGAGGAGGTGGGAAACAGCCACATTCGTGGCACCAAGGATATTTTATAGCGAAAGGAGGGGCGTTTGTGGGTACAAAAAAAACCGGCCAAGGCGTAAGCCTTGGCCGGTTTCAAAAATTCAAATAAACATGGGTATCATTTCCATTTACATGGAGAGAAGGACGCCGCCAAACTGTGTTACCACAGATGGCCCGACAGACATTACAGTCCAACGGACGAGAAAGTTCTGACGATCACGGGTGGATTGCTCCACTAATCTCAACGACAACCGATTTTTGGCCACAAACTTTCGTTTGGGACAATTTTCCAACTTATACCTGATGAGTCAATTGCTGTGAAGAAATTGATTTCAAATGCGACATGTCAACGATAGCAAGGTTAGCCATCTCGATGTTACATGGATGAGTTGGTGTTTTAGATAAACTAAAATCAGGAGGTCGATTGGGACCGCGTTCTAAGTAAATCCCTTAGAAAGGAGGTGATCCAGCCGCAGGTTCCCCTACGGCTACCTTGTTACGACTTAGTCCCAGTCACCGGTCCTGCCGTAGCACCGAAAGGCGTTTCAGGCATTACCAGCT